>NZ_WVIE01000005.1 GCF_010091945.1 Myxacorys almedinensis A | reverse complement strand
ACGGCTGTTGCTGCTAATCGAGCTAACCCAGATTTACAAGCGATCCAGTCTGATGGGAGTGGGCACCATTACTGGGTTGATAAACAAGCAGGATTCACCCCAGAGGATCAGACTGCGTTGATTCAGTTCCTGCTCTCGATCGATGACGATCCGGCAGTGCTTCCCGATTCAGTCTCTGCAATTGCTCAAGAGCAGTAAGGGCAAAGTAAGATTTAAACCTTGGATTGGGACAATAGTTGAGGGCTGAGACAGAGATTAAACTCAGCCCTTAACTATTGACCGGAGGGTTGGTATAAGACAGGCTGTCGTTTGACAACCGCCTTTTTTTGCGTAAATCATGGGATAGCTACCACTAAGATTCCTCGAAATTAAATGTGGTATGCGATCGCAAATGAAGTGAGTTGCTGTGCTGCAAAAAAAACTTTTTGACCGGAAGCCCTTATTTATAAGCCTCGCGCTCTCGCATTCTGGAGCACTACTTGTTGGGATTCTCTCTCCTGCCCAAGCACTTGAAGCCGATGATACCTCTATTAAAGCGAGTCCTTTGAGTGAAACTGTTTACGCTCCTCTAGACTCAGCAAAACAAAATTCTCGAACAATTGGTAATAAAATTCAGATTTTTAAACCTAACAATTCTCTACTTGCTAACGCTAGTGTTGCTCCTAATTCATCAGCAGTATTGAGAATTCGTGATGTTGAACCTTTAAGCACAGACGCTACACTATTGAGATTTCAATCTGAGCAGAATCATTTTTGGAGACGATTTAGTGAAACTTTAAATAAGTCTACCCTTTTGGCACAGGCACCTTTTTCTCAACCAGATTCAGACGAAGAAGAGGTTGTCATTGAAGGCAAACGCCAAAAGCCCACCACTAGCCCAGTCTACACGATCGACTCGAATGAGATTTTCAAGCAGGGTGCAGACAGTGCCGCAGAAATTTTGCGCGGTTTGCCAGGGTTTGCCATCAACGACGTGGGCTATGGGGCAGACATCCATACCGGAACTTACTACCGTGGTGCATCGATCAATCAATCGGTGTTTTTGCTCAATGGCAGACCAATCGGCACCAACATCAGCACCTACCATGGCGGCACAGATCTCAACAGCATTTCTACCAGCGCGATCGAGCAGGTAGAACTCTCTAGCGGCACAAGTGCAACGTTGTATGGCTCGGAAGCTGTAGGAGGTGTGGTCAACATTATTACCAAAAAAGGCGGCGGCACTCCAACCCTCAATGGACTTGCACAATTTGGTTCGTTCGACACATCAACCTATCGCGGCAATTTTACCGGATCGGCTGGGGCGCTAAGCTATGCCCTGAGCTATGAGCGATTTCAAGCCGAAAATGACTATCGAGTGCCCGTCGGTGCAGCAAACCGGGGAGCAGATGGGCGGCTGTTTAATGGCGATGTGAAACGTGATAGTTATTATGGCAATCTCAGCTTAGATCTAAATCCGCGCAACACTCTCAGCTTGGATGTTTCAACGCTGACTAGCCGGAGAGGATTGCTATATTTTGGGTTTCCCCTCCAGCGCGATCGCTTAAATCACGATCAGGTGAATGCAGGCTTATCCTGGAGAGCAATGTTAGGCAACAGGGATGACTCGACCCTAACCACAACCCTATCCTTTAACCAAGATTACTTTACGACAGAAGGCCCGGCTCAGGGCACGTTCTCCCGCACGGGAAGGCTTGATTCTCGCGCTTTGAATGCCCGAATTGAACATAATTGGCAAACCAGTCGGGCAAACAATCTGCGATGGGGTGTAGATATGCAGGCTGCATCTCTAGCCGGAGAAACCTTAAGCAGCGTCCCTCGATTCATACAATTTAATGGAGAAGTTGATCGCGATCGCTTCCAAACTGCTCTATTCGCGCTTAACACTCTACAACTGAGCAACACCCTCCAAGCCGAAGTTGGGCTACGACAAAATTTCACCAGCGACTTTGGCAGTTACCTCAACCCAAGTGTTGGCGCACGGTGGGCAGTCTCTCCGACCTTAGCTGTGCGCGGCAGTTGGGTTTCGGTGCATCGCAATCCAGGACTTGATCAACTCTATATTTACGATACAGTGCACAACTGGTTGCCCAACCCCGACCTCACTTCTGAAACAGGATCGTCTTGGAGTGCCGGACTAGATATTCAATTTGCGCCACGCTTGCTCGGTCAATTTACTTACTTTGGCAGCCGATTGAACGATCGTTTGGGCATTATCGCTGGGCGTTGGGAAAATGTCGGATTGGTCAACACGAATGGGTTAGAAGCAGCAGTGCGCTGGCAGATCGCGCCGCAATGGTCAACCTTCGTCAACTATACCTACACCGATGCCAAGATTGGAAGCGGCACCGAGAAGGGATTGCAGCTAAGTTTCGTCCCTTACTCGGTCGCCCGGTTGGGCATTGGCTATCGCTCGAATGGGTGGGAAGTGAATCTGTACACGAGCTATTTTAGCGGTGCGCGTCGTGCGTTTTTCTTGAACCCAGGAGATAGCAATCGCGAATTTTCTTCAGGGTGGCTCAATCTCGACTTGGGACTCCGCATTCCGGTTTCAAAACAGTTGGGCGTTACGGTGTTTCTCGAAAATCTTGCAGATCGCAGTTACGAAAAATCGAATCGTATCTATCAGCCCGGTTTAACCTATCGCATCGGTCTACAGTCAACGTTCTGAGGTTTGAAGCGTCAAGCTTTTGAAGGGACAACTTCCTAAAGGAGTGCTGAACGCGGTGCCCCCGCACCAACCCGTCACCCATTCCGACGTTCTTCTAGCGATCGCCAACCCGCCTGCCATTGCTCCCGATTGTTCAGCAATTTTGCATTCATCCAAAATCGAACGGTTGGATCGCACGCGGCAATCATTTCGGCAAACACCCACTGACCCTCATTCTTGCGATTTACGACCTGAAAGTGCCGCCACCCCCACATCTTCTCCTGTGCCGTCCACTTAGAGCCGACCAGGTGAGGAAACTTCTGTTTTTTAGGCATACAACTTAGGTTTACCATCCGTATATCTACGATCGTGCCACAAATTCTGCATCACAACTTCTAAACCAAAGTACTATGAGGTGTTTTAGAGTACTTCTACGGGAAGTCTAGAGTGTGTTTTGATACCTAAAACCTGCTCGCTCAATCTCCTCATTCCTAAACCCATGAAATTACGTTTATTATCCATTGTTCTTCTAACTAGCATTTGCCTGCCTGCCCATGCCGAGAATGTAGAGCATACTCAGAAATTGCTGTCTACCAAGCAGTGTCAAAATTGCGACTTGTCTAGGGCAGGATTGGTATTTGCTCAACTAAGTGGTGCAAACCTCAGCCAAGCCAACCTTGTAGGCGCAAACCTCAGCCAAGCCAACCTTGTAGGCGCAAACCTCACCGGTACCAATCTCACCGGTGCGACCCTCCATGGGGCCAACTTAAGCGGCGCAATATTGACAGGAGCCAACTTAAGCGGTGTAGATCTACGAAATGCCTATTTGGTAGACGCCGACCTCACCGGCACGCGCTTAGACAATGCTTTACTGCAAGGGGCGATCGGGCTATCTTCTAACACTGGAAACGCGCTTGACTTCTATCGTTGGGGCGTTGAGGCGGGTAGTAAAAAACAATATGAGCGGGCGATCGAACACTTCAACCAAGCCCTAGCCCGACAACCCGATTTTGCACCTGCTCAACTTGCTCGCGGCATGGCTCGGCTGGAACTGGGCGATCAGTCTGGTGCAATTCAAGACCTAGAGCAAGCCTCAACACTGTTTACTCGCCAAGGTGACACGGCAACCGCACAATCGACCCAAGAGGTAGTGACAGCCCTCAAAACGCCGCCTAAAGAGCCTAAAAACAGAGGCGGCAATGGTTTAGGAACCGCCCTGTTAAGCACTTTTGGTAGCTTAGTCAAAATGTTTCTCCTTCCCTAAAAAACGTTCGGCAACGACCCAGAGACATGATGCCTCCCTGTTTCGGAGTTCGATGGTGTTTACTGCTGATACTTTTCCTAGCAAGTTGAGCAATGTTAGTCAGCAATGTTAGCCAGCAATATTGGGTGAGCAACGTTGTAACCTAGCGCTATAATCTAGTGCCATTGCTGAATCTGACACTTCTCTTGATCGGGGTTATTTGATCGGAATAAACGGAAACACTGTCTTAATAAATTTTCGGAGTTTGATGAGGTTGATCGTTTGCTGCACGCTTGGAGAAACTTGTGTTCTTGGATCAGTTGGGTGAACAGGAGTTTGCAACTGGGCTTGCAGCTTTGCATATTCGGCAGCCGTCAACGGTTTGCCATCTAGCGGCGATCGCGCCTCTAAAATAATTTCAGTCCGCAAAATCTCTTCTGGCAGATCGTCAGCATTGGGAAGCGCAACCGCAGGCAAACAGACCGACAGGGATGAAAAAAGAGCAAGAGTGAGGAGAGGTCGAGCCATTGAACGTTCTACTCTACAAATTTGTTCTACTTTGTTCTAGTTGTTCTACTTTAAGCACCGATGATGCATTTATTCTAAAATTTTACACTTTGTGCTGTCGGTAAAACCTGAGTGTTGTCTTGCCATACTGTTTTTGCCGAATCATTTCTAACCCTCCTACCTCAAACTCTGAATGGCTCGAACCCTGCTCGATCGCAAGTTCACCATCAGGTGCTAGTAGACCAAATTGCGCGATCGCACTCAACACAGGTTCATATAATTTACTGGCATAAGGCGGATCAAAATAGATCCGATCAAAGGTTTGACCTGATAGCGAAACCAGCCGTTTGACCACATCTCCCCGCAGCACTTGAAAGGCTTGATCGGGTTTGGCTATCTGCCGCCAATTTTGCTCAACAATGGCACACGCTCGACTCGACTGCTCAATTCCTACCGCGATCGCAGCCCCTCGACACAGCGCCTCTGCCCCCATTGAGCCGCTTCCAGCACACAGATCTAGCCACCGACACCCCTCAATCGTGCCTTGCCAAATATTAAATAGCGCTTCCCTAACCCGTGCCAGCGTGGGGCGCGTCTCTTGACCAGGAAGCGTGTGTAGCAACCGATTGCCATAGATTCTGACACTCATAGTTCTAGATGACTCATAGTTCTAGATTAATTGTTCCAGATTAAAGGAGAGATACAAGTTTGTCGCGCTTTGTTTGAAGCCTACATTCAATTTAAAGGGGCACGCAGGAAATACAATAAAACCACAGGGGCAGCACTTTGCGAAGCATTTCGCTAATTTTGAGTTCCTGCATTAATGGGAACAGAGCGAGATTTTGGACAAGTTTAGGTCTCAACGATAGCTTGGAAGTGTACACCTAAGCTCCTGTGTTTTCTTCGATTGTTATGAGTAATCTACAAGAGATTGAAAGTGCGTGAAATTCAAGACTTAGCCGATTGGTGTTAAACACGTTATGAATCGAATTCAAGTTGCGATCGCGATTCTCTACCGCAATGACCAATTTTTGATGCAGTTGCGCGACAACATCCCAACCATTGTTTATGCTGGATTCTGGGGTTTGTTTGGTGGGCACATTGAGCCAGGCGAAACCTCTGAACTAGCCGTAGAACGAGAATTGCTCGAAGAGATTGGCTACCAAATTCCTAGCATTGCAAAATTTGGAGTGTATGAAGACGAAAAAGTAGTGCGCCATGTGTTTCATGCCCCGCTTACGGTTGAGGTAAGCGAGTTGGTGCTGATGGAAGGGTGGGATCTCGGATTGCTGACCGTGGATGATATTGTCAGAGGCGATCGCTATTCTAAAAATGCTGACCAAGTTCGATCCTTAGGCGCAACGCATCAACAGATTTTGCTAGACTTCATCAAGTCGAGCCACCATCCAAGCAGGTCTCAACCTACAATCAGTACATAGTGCCTCCCTGGTTGACGTATGGATCTGGTGCGGTTGCAAAAAGCGCTCTCGGTAGAGGCGGAACATGGATTTAATAACCTGGAGGGGAACCAGCACCGCTTCAGCGAATTTTTGTGCTTGATGCTGGGGCAACCTCCGGCGGTAACCGAGGAAGACAATCGACTTCGCCTCGCGCCAAAAGAGCGCGCCAAATGCCAAGAGATTGCAGATCAGTTTGCTAGCTATGGTGATCTCACCTTTTCCCAACGACAGCACTTAGTCGCCGAAACGCGGCGGTTTCTCCATCAGCTTAAAAAAGTAACCGAGGCTGAATTGGCTGCCTCAACGCCCCTCTCGGCTTCCAGCACTGAAGGCAACCGTTCGTCGGCTGTTTACGAGAAAACGCCCTCCACTACCCCGATCGCGTCTGCCTCTAGCACTCCGGTTGCCCTCGATCAGGCGATTACGTATCTACCGGGAATTGGTCCTAAAAGCGCTGCAAAATTGGCAAAATTGGGCTTATTTTGCGTGCGAGACGTGCTGTACTACTACCCACGAGATTATGTTGATTATGCGCGTCAGGTGAATATTCGTGATCTTGAGGCAGGGGAAACAGTCACTATCATTGGCACGATCAAAAGCTGCAACTGCTTTACCAGTCCTCGCAACCCAAAACTCACTATTTTAGAACTCACCATTCGCGATGCGAGCGGTCAGATGAAACTGAGTCGCTTTTACATGGGCAGCCGTTTTGCGAGCCGTGGGTGGCAAGAACAACAGAAAAGAATGTATCCGGCGGGAGCCGCGATCGCGGCTTCGGGTTTGGTCAAACAAAGCAAATTTGGCGTAACGCTCGACGATCCTGATCTGGAAGTGTTGGATCATTCGGCAGATGCAATCGAGTCGTTGACGGTGGGGCGGGTGGTGCCGATCTATCCCTTGACAGAAGGGGTTACGGCTGATTTAGTCCGGCGGGCAGTGATTGCCTCGTTGCCCGCAGCCGTGCATTTACAGGAGGCATTGCCTAAAGGATTGCTCAAAGAGTATGGGCTGGTCGGCGTGCAAGCTGCGATCGCAAGTATCCATTTTCCCGAAAACAGCGATGCCCTTGATACCGCCCGCCGCCGCTTGGTATTTGATGAATTTTTCTATCTCCAGTTGGGCATGCTCAAACGGCGACAAACCCAACAGCAAACCCAAGCCAGCGCTGCCCTAGCACCCACCGGGCGGCTGATTGATCAGTTCTACCAACTGCTGCCCTTTACCCTCACCTCTGCCCAAACCAGAGTGGTCAACGACATCCTCAACGACCTTCAGAAAACCGTGCCCATGAATCGGCTCGTGCAGGGGGATGTGGGGTCTGGTAAAACGGTCGTGGCTGTGATCTCGATTTTGGCAGCAATTCAATCTGGCTTTCAGGCAGCATTTATGGCTCCCACCGAGGTTTTAGCCGAGCAGCATTATCGCAAGCTGGTGACCTGGTGCAATCAACTGCATGTACCCGTCGAATTATTGACAGGATCGACGAAAACTGCCAAGCGTCGAGACATTCATGCTCAACTTGAAACTGGGCAATTGCCGCTTTTGGTGGGAACCCATGCGTTGATCCAAGATACGGTCAATTTCGCTCGCTTGGGATTGGTGGTGATTGACGAACAGCATCGATTTGGTGTTCATCAACGCGCAAAACTTCAGCAAAAAGGTGAACATCCTCACGTGCTCACTATGACTGCAACACCAATTCCCCGAACATTGGCGCTGACCTTGCATGGCGATTTGGATGTCAGCCAAATTGATGAACTGCCCCCCGGACGAAAACCCATTCAAACGACAGCGTTAACGGGGCGCGATCGCCAGCAGGCTTATGATTTGATGCGCCGTGAAATTGCCCAAGGACGGCAGGTCTACATCGTGCTGCCTTTGGTGGAAGAGTCCGAAAAGTTGGATCTCAAATCTGCGATCGACGAGCACCAAACTCTCCAAGCCGTTTTTCCCGATTTCACCATCGGCTTACTCCACGGTCGCCTCAGTTCTGCCGAAAAAGATGAAGCAATCACTGCGTTTCGAGAGGGCAAGACGCAAATTTTGGTCTCGACGACGGTCGTTGAGGTTGGCGTAGATGTGCCAAATGCAACGGTGATGCTGATCGAACATGCAGAGCGGTTTGGCTTGTCTCAACTCCATCAGTTGCGGGGTCGAGTGGGGCGGGGCGGGGCGCAGTCGTTTTGTTTGCTGATGAGCAGTTCTAAAAGTGAAACCTCGCAGCAGCGCTTGAAAGTGCTAGAGCAGTCGCAAGACGGCTTCTTCATTTCTGAAATGGATATGCGATTTCGAGGACCTGGCGAAGTGTTGGGTACTCGTCAGTCAGGACTGCCAGATTTTGCCTTGGCAAGTTTGGTCGATGATCAAGCCGTTTTAGAACTGGCACGAGGGGCAGCAGAAAAAGCCATCGAAAAAGATCCGACCCTCGATCGGTGGGCAGCAATGAAAGCTGAATTGGAGTATCGCTATCAACGGTTGATGGGCGGCGCGATTTTGACCTAGCGATCGCAGCTTGCTTAGAGCCGAGCGCGATCGCACCGGGAAAGGAAGAAGAAAATAGCCTGATTTGCTCCAGTAATGACTTTTAAACACAGGAAATTTACTGACTAAAATCATAAAGCACTAAGTTATCCGTGGTTCCGCTGAGATTGAAAGAGCCGCTTTTCAGGAAAATTGCTGAAAAGTAGATAAACGCTTTACTTTCATGTATTTATTTACACGGGTATAGGGCAAGCTAAATTTACCTCTGAGCACGGAGATATAAATTTTTATGCTTTGTCATCCCTCTTTAGTTAGATACTCAACATTCTGATTTCCTGCTGCACCGAGCCTTTAGCGCCCGTCAGTATTTGCGTCTCAAATTGAAATCTCAAGACCAGAGCAATCTATCTTGCTGTGCTTTGGCGTCAGCTTTGCTTCCGATCGTTATTACTCCAAGTTACTCGTATGAAATCTTGTCCATATCCACGCTGGCGGTATCTCTTAGCGGCTATTGCGATCGGTAGTTTCTTTCCCATCATTGCTCCCGCTTTGGCAGATGGCACAACCGCCGGAACCGCCATCAGAAACACTGCAACAGGCACCTTTTCGGACGGAACCACAACCTACAACACCACTTCCAATGAAGTCACGATCGTAGTTTCAGAGGTTGCCGGAATCACCGTGACGGCTCAGCCGCCAAGCGTGGCTTCTCCTAACGCAGGAGATACCCTCTTTGTTGATTACGTCATCACCAACACCGGCAACGATCCGACGCAGTTTGTTATTCCAGGAGTTGCCACCCTGTCTAATACCACTGCCTTTAGCCAAAACGGTCAACTCCAAATCGTTGCGGTAGATGGCACTACTCTCGGTGCTCCGGTGAATGTTCCAGCAGGGGGAGACACCACCGGAAACTTGCTCCCCAACGGTTCTATCGCTGCTAATCCAGGCACAGGCACGATTGGAACGATTACTGTCCGTGTTCCCATTCAAGTGTTGCCATCTGCGACATCGGGGCAAACCTTGACAGTCTCTTTGGGTAACACCAACCCAGTCAACGGGCAGAACACAGACCGAGCCGGCAACGACAATCCAAACGATATTTACACGCAAGATAACGCTGACGGCACTACGGGCGAAACGAATGGCGCTCCGATCAATGGCGTGCGAGAAGCCATGGCAACTAGTACAACAATTACGGTTGGGGCAAGGCTGCAAGCATTTGCGGCTGTTCTAAAAGCAGTAGGCAGCTACACAAACAACAGCACGCCTAGCGTTCTAACGGATGATGTTCTGACCTATCGGCTGTCGCTGCGGGTCGAAAATCCTACCACTCCTCCGGCTGGGCTAGTTGTATCTGACTTGTATGGCACGCAACTAGACGTTGACAACAGCACCGCTACAGCTTATGTTCTGGTTTCTGATGCAATTCCTGATGGCTTGCAACTTAGCTCAACGGCTCCTACCCCGGCACCGGGCGGCTGGGTAACGGTCTACACCCAAGATGCCCTAGCGACCACAACGGCCCTAAACGCGAAGTGGGTAACCACCCGACCAACGACAGGAGGAGCCATCACGCGGGTTGGCTTTATCTACAACACAACCGTTACTCCGCTTTCTAAAGGGGCGGTAGGCGTCGGAACCACAATTTCTGGGTTTGCCTTCGATCTGACCCCAACCGGAACCTTCACGGGCGGGCAGGTTGCGAACATTGCTCAGGTGTTTGGTCAATCTCAACCGGGTACGGTAACGCCTGGAACCGCAACCCAGATTGTGTATGACGAATCGGGTGACCAAACCACAAACAACGGGTTAGAGGGCACAAATCCTGATCCCACTTCTGGCGGCGTTCCGGCGGCAAATGGTGGCATTAGTGATGGAGTAGCAGATCCTGGGGCAGATGGCACTGATCCGGGGACTGGAACCGATCCCTCTAACACGGGTAACACCAACCAAGGTACGGATGGCGGTGGGAATGGCACCAAACCAGCCGGGGGTGAAGTAACGCTCTATACGATCGCGGCGACTCCTCTCAATGGTCCGAATGGGCAACCCGGTGCAGTGGGGCCCACCGATACGAACGATGACTATACCAACAAATCGATCGTGGTTCCGGCGGGTTTATCGCCCAGCACTCCCCTAACTGATGCTCAAACAACCCCAGTTACCTTTGAGAATACGGCTCAAAATACGAGTGCAAGCCCCCAAGCGATCGCGCTTTTGCCCACTCCTCCAACAACAGCAACTGACCTCCCAGACCAAACCAGGGTGACAATCACCGATCCGGCAACAGGCAACACCGCCACCTATACATACACATCAGCAGGTGGGTTTGTGTTTGATACGGGGACAGGAACCAGCGCGACTGACCCTGTAGAGTTAACGGTTGCGGCGGGTGGCACGGCTAACTACACCGTCATCGTCGATCTGCCTGGGGCAGAGCAACTGAGGGGTTTCCCAGTTCCCATTACGGCATTTGTCGATACCAATAACGATGGTAGCCCAGCCAATGAGCCGAGCAATATCACCATCGATCGGGTATACACCAACTACGTGAGTTTGGTGAAAGAAGCGCGAATGCTAGAAGCGAATGGAACGCCTGTTGCGGGCGGTGCAGGTACCTTTACAACCGATCAAACGGCTCTTAGCGCCGCTGCGATTCCGGGTCGCATCATTGAGTACCGGATTACGTATACCAACATCTCAACTAGTGGTGGAACCAATAGCGTCACCTTGCCTGCAAACAACTTGGTGATTACTGAGAATGGCACAGCAGGAACAAATACATGGTTTGCGTCAACGCTTGATCCGGTGTTTGCCGTGAGTGGTGGCAATGGTTCTGCCGTTGATCCGGGCGGAACGATTACGGTGACCTCTAGTGGTGCCCCGGCAGATATCCAAATCTATGTAGATACAGTGACCTCTGTTGCGCCGGGTTCGGCGGGCGGTACGTTCACATTCCAGCGACAGATCAGGTAGAGACATTGCCCTCATCCCCAAACTTTCCCGAATGTTGATCGAACTCTGGTTCGTTTCTCTAGAGAGAGCTAAGTGAGGGCAGTGTATCAGCATTCATCTCTTTGAGTTAGTGCATTCACACGAGGATTGATCATGAAAAAATATTGGTTAGTAGGGGCGAGTGCTGCGATCGCACTTTCCGCCCTTCCGATAAATGGCTCCCCGGCAATCGCCCAGATTTTCAACACAGGGTCTGCGATCGCCCAAACTGTTTTGCAACAGCCAAACGTCATTCTAAATTTGGTGGCAGATCAGCAAACTGTCAAAACAGATCCGCAGGGTAAAACCGTCGTCGCTTGGCAGCCCGTAGATGGCAAAGTGCAAGCAAAACCAGGTGACATTTTCCGGTTTACAGTGACGAGCAAAAACGAGGGCAAGCGCGAGGCAAAAAACGTTGCCATTACTCAACCTGTGCCTCAAGGAACGGTCTATCAGTTAAACTCTGCCACCATTTCGCAAGGCATCGCGGCGACCTACAGCATTGACCAAGGTAAGACCTTTGTGGCGCGTCCGGTGGTGAAGGTGACGTTACCCAACGGCACCATCGAAGAGCGCCCTGCCCCCGCCGAGGCGTATACCAATGTTCGTTGGACGCTGAGCCAATCTCTCAAACCAGATGCCAGCGCGATCGCAGCCTATCAAGTCAAAGTTCGATAAGTTGCCTGCGATTTGGGGAGGCTAAAATTGCCTCCCCAAAAGATTTAACTCAGAGCATCTACACCCGTGGGTTTTTACCCCTTCGCTCCGCAGTCTTCTACCCGATTTGGCTCCCATGGTTCATCGTAAACGATGTCGTTTTTTAACAGCGTTGCTTTTTCTCAGCATCGCCTTTCAGCCGCTAGCTGTCAAAGCTGCTAGCACGATTCTCAACACAGCGTCCTATTCGTTTGAGAATGCAGAAAAACAAACGTTTACAGGATTTACAAATCAACTTGAGCAGAAATTAGACGATCCGTTTGGGCAGATTCGGGGCTGCGGCGGAGAACTCTTGCCAGATTATGCAGGGTTTAGCGTCGGTGTTTATGAAGCGAATATTAACGATACGCCTACGAGTCTGGTTCCACTCACGCGGACAGGAGTCGGTACGGGTTTTACAGGAGCACCGCCGAACCTGCAAAATAGCAATCCTTTCTTTTTGGCAAACGACGCGCCAAAGGGAGCGTACAACTTTTTTCTCAATCGCACCAACGGGCAAATTGAAGTCGGTAAACGTTACATCCTGATTGTCAGTCCGCCATCAAATTTAAAACGCTATAGCCAACGCCAAATTCGGATTGTGATTACCGCAAGAGATAACGTTGCAAACACAGTTTCGTACACAGCAACAGCATTAGACGGAAGAGGCATTAGCTTAGATGGCGATCCCGCTTCTTTTTCAACGACTGTAACTGTTAGCAACGCAGAACGCACAGGTCTAGTGTTGTCGGCTCTGAGTTTGCTCGACCGACCGATTTGCGTCGGTGCATCTCAGCCTATTCAGATCATTAAAACGGCTGATCGCGCCGCCGCTGAACCCGGCGATACAGTCATTTATCGCCTCTCTGTGCGAAACCTCAACACAGTTGCCAGCACTCAAAGCGAGATTGTCGATCAGTTGCCGTTGGGCTTTTCGTTCTTACCTAAAAGCGTTCGCGGAGAATTGGCGGGCAATCGTGTTCCCATCACGACTAACCAAAGTGGCTCAACTGTGACATTTAAGTTTGATGGAGCCATTCCTCCAGATGGCGTATTAAACGTTGCTTATGCCGTTCAACTGAGTCCTGATTCGGTGAGAGGCTCAGGAGAAAATCTTGCTAGTGTTAGCGTTCGCCGTGCTGATACAAATGCTGTTCTTAGAGATGGACCTTCTAAATATCGCCTTCGCATTCGTCCTGGCATTATATCAGATTGTGGAACGCTGATTGGACAAGTGTTTGAAGACAAAAATTTTGATGGCGAACAGCAGCCTGGAGAACCAGGAATTGCCAACGCCGTTATTTTACTAGACGACGGAACCCGCATCACCACAGATCCCAACGGCATCTTTTCGGTCGCAAACGTGCTTGCAGGCAGCCGGACGGGCGTCCTCGATCTCAGCAGTGTTCCGGGCTACACCTTTGCCCCTAACCGATATATCAAAGAACGAAATAGCCAATCTCGCTTAGTGCGGCTCGAACCGAGTGGACTAGCCCGAATGAATTTTGCGGTTACACCCGCCGCGCCTGAGGCAAGCAAACCATGAGTCAGAAAGATTACTCCTCGTTTACTGTTTGCCTATTAGGGATGCTGATTGCTGAAATCATGGGCTTGATGGCTGTCCTTCCCTCGCCCAAGACCCTTGCCGCTACCCCCATAGCGTCGGCAACTCAGCCCGTGGTGCAAGCTCCGATCGCTCAGCGCGCCCCAACAGTGGAAGCAAGCCCTGAAGCGTCGTCTCTCACGATCGTGTCTCCGGCTCCCAATGCGATCGCAGATATTCCATCCACTACCGTTATCGTCAAATATGCCCTCGATCATCAGCTTGAACTACGGATCAATGGAACCTTGGTGAATGCATCGCTGATTGGGCGTACCGAAACCGACGCGCAAACCAAACACATCACCCAAACCTGGTATGGGGTAACGCTAAAAGATGGCGAAAATGTCATCACAGCACAAACTTTAGCCAATGGTAAAGTTGAGAAAACGTCTTCAGTCGTAGTGCAAGTTCGAGGAACGGCAGCGCAGTTAACCCTGCGTACTGTAGAAACGCGAGTTCCGGCAGATGGGCGCTCAACCATCACCCTTGTGGGGCAACTCCTCGACGCGATCGGAAACCGCTCAAACCGCGACGCGATCATGACTCTCAACTCTACAGCAGGCGAATTTATCGAGCCAGACGCCAACCCAGAACAACCCGGCTACCAGGTCAAAGCGATTCGGGGAGAATTTCAGACCACCTTGCGATCAGGAATTCAAGCCCAGACCGTACGAATTCAGGCAACAACAGACCGTTTGGAAGCGTTTACGCAAGTTCAGTTTGAAACCGATTTGCGTTCGTCGATCGTCACTGGCTCGATTGATTTGCGCTTTGGCAAACGCGGCACAGATTTTTACCGCAGTTTTCAAGACTTTCTGCCGCCCGATGGCAAAAATAACTATCGTTTAGAAGGGCGTGGGGCAGTGTTTGCTACGGGTAAGGTGAGAGACTGGCTCGTAACCGGAGCCTACAACAGCGATCGCGCCCTCAACCAAACCTGCGACGGCACCGCGTATCTCTTTCGCGATCAGCAGTTTTGCGATCAGACGTATCCGGTGTATGGCGACAGTTCTAGAGTAGACGTGCTGACCCCCTCGATCGACAGCGTTTTTCTGAAGGTAGAGCGCACATCGCCGACCACCAATGGCATTGACTATTTGATGTGGGGCGACTACAACACCGAGGAATTTGCAGCGCGATCGCAGCAGTTTACCGCTACCTCGCGCCAACTTCACGGCTTTAAATCGAATTACAACATCGCCAATCTGCAACTCAGCGCCTTCTACGGCAACAACGTACAGGGATTTCAGCGAGATACGATCGCCCCCGATGGCACGAGCGGGGTTTACTTTCTCTCACGGCGGCTGATCATTGGCGGCAGTGAGACGGTGTTTCTAGAAACTGAAGAGCTAAATCGTCCGGGGACGGTGCTGGGGCGCACATCCCTGAATCGTGGAGTAGATTATGAGATCGACTACGATCGCGGCACGCTGCTGTTTCGGCAGCCGATTTTGCGAACCGATGTTAGTCCCCTCGGAGAGGTGCTTGTCCGGCGGATTGTAACGACCTACCAGTACGAAGATCAGCAGGGCGACAAGAGTGATATCTTCGCAGGTCGTGCGGTGTATCACTTCTCGAAAACCCCAGGACAGGAACGCTGGATCGGTGCCACCTACTTGCGCGAAAGCCAAGGCATCCGAGAGTTTGAACTGTATGGCTCTGATGCGTTGATTTCGTTTAGCAATGGCAGCATCATTGCTGAATATGCTCGCTCTAGCAATCGCTCTGATGTGCTTGGTTTGGTTAGTGGTTCTGCTTACCGCCTTGAAGCTAACGCTCAGATTGCGGCAGGGATTCAAGCGCGGGGCTACTACCGGAGCACCGATACCGGATTTGCCAACGATGCGACTGTGAGTTTTGTGCCGGGGCAAACTCGCTATGGAGCAGAGGTGACGGGGGCTGTGTCTGCAACAACAAAGCTGCGGGCACAGTATGATCACGAAGATAACATCGGCATTGCCCCTCGCCGCATCGATACGTTTCAAGATTTGTTTGCTCCCCGAACAGAGGCGATTCCCGGTACGCAGGTTGATAATTCTCTAACGACGATCGCGTTAGGGGTTCAACAGCGTTTTGGGAATGCGGCTCTCAATGTTGATGTGCTGCACCGCGATCGCACCGATCGACTCTCTCCCGACTCAAGCGGCTCCTCGGATCAACTGCGATCGCGGCTCTCGTTACCGCTCACAAGCACTCTCACCTTTCTGGCGCAAAACGAAACGACGCTTTCTGCTAAAACGGATGCAGTCTACAGCGATCGCACCGGGTTAGGACTCAGTTGGGCAGTCATGCCCGGAATGAGCCTTGACCTAACTCAGCAGTTCTACACTCGTGGGCACTATGCTGGGCAATCGATCACCAATTTAGGATTTAACAGCGAATATAAATTTGGGTCAGATACAACGCTGCACGCTCGGTATGGCATCATTGGCGGAGCCAATAGCTGGACAACCCAAGGGGCAATCGGGGTCAATCAAGGAGTCACAATCACTCCCGGACTGCGAATGGATCTGGCGTATGAACGCATTTTCGGCGACTTTTTGGGCAGCACTGGTGCCGGAACTCGGTTTGCTCAGCCCTTTGCCGTGGGGCAGAGTGCGTCTGCGTTGGGTTTACAAAGCGGCGATAATTACAGCGCTGGGATCGAATATACGGGAAGCAAAGAGTTTCAGGCAAGCGCACGCTACGAACATCGTAATTCTTCAGGCGGCGACAATACAGTAATTTCGGCAGCCGCAACCGGAAAGATATCACCTGCGTTAACGGCATTAATTCGTTATCAACAAGCCAATGCTGCCAACCAAACGCTGATTGGACTAGATGATACAAAAAATCTCAAACTTGGGTTGGCTTACCGTGATCCGAACGACGACAAATTTAATGCGCTGCTTCGCTTTGAGTATCGCAAAAATCCGTCTACGATTCCTGATACGGTGTTGTTTGGCACAGGCACAGGCACGGAAGATCGCACGATCGCCCTAGAAGGAATTTATGCCCCAACCTGGCGCTGGGAGTTTTATGGAAAATATGCGCTGCGCCACAGCACAAGTTATTTAGCCAACGATCTGGTGGGAACGGGCAATGTCTCTCTGGCGCAACTCCGGGCAACCTACCGCTTTGGCTATAGCTGGGATTTGGTAGGTGAAGTGCGACGGATTTCTCAATCGAGCGCGGGCTACAGTGAAACCGGATTGTTGCTAGAGGCGGGCTATTATCTCACTCCAAATCTGCGGTTGGCGGCGGGTTATAGCTTTGGTCGGGTGAGCGACAGAGACTTTGACGGCTCACGATCGGCAGGCGGATTTTATGCGGGGTTAACCATCAAGCTCAATGAACTGTTTAATGGCTTTGGGCTACAAAAAGCTGCGCCACCTCAACAACAAGCATCTACAGTGAAACCGACCACGGCATCTATGCCAGAAAAGCAATGACGATGAAGCAAGCTAAAAAAGCCCCCACCCCATCACCTCTGTCTCGGAACCTGCTAGCAGGCGCGATCGCACTGTGCGGGTTAGGCATCTGGCAACAAAGCGCGATCGCAGAAGGCAGCCGAGAATTGGTTAAAAACGGTGGCAATCGCCCCTACACCGAATGGAGAACCAACTCGACCGCAGGCTTGGTACGGCGAACGGTGCTAAAAGTTTATGCCAACGCTGGAGAGGTGATCAACCTCGGATCAAGTGGCGTCGATGTAGGGTCGGGCAATATTCTACTGTTTGATGAGATAGACAATGTTAATACATCCACCCCAAAGCTCAACTGCAAAACGGCTCAACCCGGAAAAGGGATCTTAAACACAAGAGCCAAAGAGATTGCAGGACCGTTGCCCGTCACGGGCGGCTATGACCCTTGTGTATACACAGCGCCTACAAGTGGGGTATATCAGGTTGTGTTCTACGGTCCTGCTGGCGCATCTAGTACTGCTAATGCAAGCATAGGCAATGCTGACTCCGTTATCGACACTCCGTTGATCGGCACCAATCAACGATCGTCCGTTTCCCTATGGGACATTACTGTGCGAAGTAATGCGGCATCTACAGTTGATTTGAATGGTCGAGTCTTTGCAGACTATGTTGCTCTATTCATGGGGGCAAACAATCGTTTCCTCAAATCAGAGCTTTTTATCCTCACGCAAGATGGCTACCGCTACAGCACCAATCTCGGCGTAGGAACCGGACTTGACCCCAATGGGTTTATCTTCTTCTCCAGTTCTCAAGGGTTGCTTGATTCAACAGGCAATCTTTTATATAGATCAGGGAGGGGAACGAGCAATGCAATGCCTGTCCCTTTGATCGGCGGCGTTAGCATTCAGCCGCCGGTGCATCGGCTGTTTTTTAATTCGCCTGACAATACGGCGGTGATTGGGCTGGGGGTGCCGACTACTGCGATCGCTCCTGCTCCTGCCAGCAATTTTCTGTTCACTGGCGGCACCGGGGGAAGCGGAAATCAAACTCCTGAAAGCGTTGGCGGAACCTTTAGTTTTGATGCGCCTCAGAGCGGAAGTTATCAGATCATCATTGATACGAATAACAACGGTACGTACAGCGTTGCAGATGGCGATCGAGTATTGGAAGGCAAAACCAACTCAGGCTTTAACACGGTTGCGTGGGATGGCACCAATGGAGATGGAAGCGTGCTGCCTCCCCGCCCAGGTAATGCAGCCTATGCCGCCAGAATTATTCTCAAAGGTGGAGAATACCATTTTCCTCTCATAGATGCAGAATCAGGCAAAGATGGATTTAGAATTCAAATGTTAAATCCGCCCGGTGCCTTTTCAACAGGTGCAACTGCAACAACAGTCTATTTTGATGAGCGAGATTACACAACAAACGGAACACCAGTGACCCTGGGCTGCTCTAGCCCCACCGTTCCGATTTGCGATGGGCGAGCAGGAGTTGATAGCGCCAGTGGTGCTCACAAATTTGGAACAAATACAAACAACGAGAATGACTATGGCGATCAAAAAGTACTGGATACGTGGATCTATTTTCCTAGCTCCACCGTCATCGCTCCCTTAGTCATTACCTCAACAACCACAGCAAATGTTCAGGGTAAGAAATCAGTTCGATTTTTAACCGATACTGATAGTAACAACCAAGTTACAGTGGGCGATCAGGTTGAATATACCATCACCTATTCTAATCTCACTCCTGCTGCCACTAGCGATGCCACTAGTTTTGTAATTAACGATGCGCTACCGTCTCAGTTAACGTTTGCAAGTGCTGCTATTGTCTCTCAAACAACAGGAAACACAATTACACTTAATCCTAGCTATGCGGGGTCGGGCGCGCTGACAAACCCAGGCACGCTTCGCCAAGGCGACACCATCACCCTCAAAATTGTTGCGACGATCAACGCGGACAATGGTGGAAGCGCGATCGCAAACCAAGCAAGTGCAACGTTTAGCACTCCCGATAATCCGGGTGCAACGGTTGGGACAGTGGTTACCGATGCCGATGCGGCTGGAGCCACTACCAACCCGCCCCCCGTCGGTTCTCCTTTCTTCCAACTAGTAGACGATGGAGTTAACTCCGGGAATGATCCGACCAACACTGCGGATGACGATCCTACCCTGATTACCGTAGTACCGCCACCACCACCTAGTTCTCTCACAGCAGACAAATCTGTTGCTCTGGTAGACGATCGCGATAACTCTGGTGGCACAACTCCCCTCGCCAGCCAAACCGCAACACCGGGCGATATTTTGGAATATACGATCGCACTCAACAACACCAGCACCGCGATCGCGGCTAACAATGTTGTTCTAACCGATGCCATTCCTGCCAATACGACCTACGTTCCTGGCACCCTGCAAATCTCTGCCGGAGCCAATAGCGGCACCAAAACCGACGCCTCAGGAGACGACCAAGCCGAGATATCTGGCTCTCAAATTACCTTCCGGCTGGGAACAGGAGCAAATGCCACCGCAGGCGGCACCTTGGGAACAACTGCCCCGGATAACAGCGCGACGGTTAAGTTTCGAGTTCAAATCAATGATCCCCTGCCCAATGGCATCACAACCGTATCCAACCAAGCGATCGCATCGAGCACCGGCGTGACCAACGTCAACAGCAACGACCCCAGCACCCCAGCACCTGCCGACCCGACTGTGACTAAGATTTCTCCTCGGCTGCGCTTGGTCAAACGCATCACAGGCATCCGCAAAGCGGGTAGCCCTACAACAACGGCGGTTGGCGGCTACAACGATTTGGCGACCGACCCCAACGACAACGCACCCGGATGGTTTGGCGGCAGCAATTCATACCTGCTAGGCGCAATCACAGGCGCCCAAATTCCGACCCCAACCCCTGGCATCCCCACCCCCAACGACGAAGTAGAGTATACGATTTACTTCCTGTCAGATGGTGCCGGAACCGCCCAAGATGCAGCTATCTGCGATTTTGTGCCTGTTAATCAACGGTATGTTTCGGGGTCGATGCAGTTGAATTTTAATGGAGCCACAAGCGCGATCGCAGATGGAGTGGGCACAGGTCCTGGGAGCGGTTTCTACACGGCAAGTTTCCCAACATCATGTCAAGGCACAAACAATAGCAACGGTGCAGCCTATTTTCAGATCGGCAATGTGCCCTCGGTGAATGAGACGCCTACTAGTTCCTACGGATTTATTCGATTCCGCGCCACGATCGATTAGGTTGATGGGTGGATGGGGCTTAAGCCAGGGAGAACGGCTGTAAACGGCGCGGAGCGGTTTTGCCTATTTGAGGTGGGTTGCAAGTCCTAGCTTTTGCAAACCGCAAATCGTCAGCCATGTGAGATCCAGTTCCCACCACTGCAAGCCATGACGCGCAGAAGATTGAAACGCATGGTGATTGTTGTGCCAGCCTTCGCCGTAGGTCAGGAGTGCTACCCACCAACAGTTGGTCGAGCGATCGCTTGTTTCATAGGTGCGATAGCCAAACATATGACACGCGCTGTTGACAAAACACGTCGCATGGAAGCCGAAAAACAACCGCACAAAAATTCCCCACACCACAAACGACCAGCCTCCCAGCGCGTAGAGCAAAACAGCTAAGCCAAGCTGAAACACGATGTAATACTGGTGGCAAAATCGATAAAAGGGATCATTTGCAATATCTTTGGTGACCCGATCGAGTTCTGCTTTTGCAGGAACGCTGTGCATCAACCAACTGATATGACACCACCACCAGCCCCGAGTCGAGTTGTGAGGATCAAGCGGGGTATCGGTATAGCGATGATGAATGCGATGGTAGCCCACCCAGCCAATTACGGCTCCTTGCCCAGCGAGCGAACCGCAAAAAATCAGAGCGTATTCTAGCCATTTGGGAACCCGCAAGCTGCGATGAGTTGCCAAGCGATGAAAGCCCAGAGAAATTCCTAACCCGATCGTGACCCAGTGTAAAAAGAGCGCCACTCCGACGGCTGACCAACTAAAGTGATGGGGCAAGAATGCGAGAAGTGCACCTAAGTGTAGGGCAGTGGTGACAGCAATGATATCCCAACGGGGACGAGGCAGATTGAGCGTTTCGGTCAGCATTATGAAGGTTTTGACAACTCCGACGAACATCATAAATCAAGACTGATTCCCCGAAATTCTTTTCCACTTGCGATCGCGGGGAATCAGCCTCAGTATCTTAGCCTTGTTGAGTCCAATCTGGGCACACCGATATTCGCGAATCCTTGAGCCAGTCGCAGAGCGGAGACCTATGGTATGCTCTGAGAAGCTTTGATAAGAATTATTCTCAGTAGAGATCGAATTGTCATGACCATTTCGGTATCTGAGCGGGATTGGGCAGAGTGGGAGGAAGCGTTATCACATCTGATTGAGTATCCCGATCCGGGTGATCCGTGCGATGTGCTGATGCCAAAACCGACTTGGCTAGCGCAAGGGTATCGACGAGAGATTGCCTTGCGTGAGGGGCTAACGGTGCTGATTGATGATTTTCGGATGCGCGATCGCTCTCGAATGACATTTTCAGAAGATGAGTCTTGGTTGCAGTTTCACTGTCATCTGTCTGGCGACCATCAAAATCCAGTGTCAGAGGTGGGCAATTTGGAATATGCGCTACATGGCAGTGGTGTCGTGTCCAAAGGGGTCATGACTTGCTCTGGTCAGTTTCCGATTCTAGAGGTGATAGTGGAGATGTCGCCAGAGTTCTTCCTTGAGTTTGCAGGGCAGCAAGGAACAGTGCCGCTGGAGTTTCAGCAGTTGATCGGGACGACTCAGCCATCTTATGCTCGTGTGGGGGCGTTGTCTCCCGTCATGCAGGGAGTGTTGCGGCAGATCATTCAATGCCCTTATCGCGGACTGATGAAGCGGATGTATTTGGAGAGTAAGGCGCTGGAACTCGCCGCGCTGATTCTGGAGCAGGAACAGGAGGTGCAACAGGGACGATCGCCACTGTTTCGACTCAAGGCAGAGGAGGTCGATCGCATTCATCATGCTCATACAATTTTGCTGCGAAACTTGGATCAACCGCCTTCATTGTCAGAATTGGCGCGGCAGGCAGGGCTGAATGAGAAGGCGCTGAAGCAGGGATTTCGACAAGTGTTCGGGAAGCCTGTGTTTGGCTATCTGCATGATTATCGGATGGATCAGGCGCAACAGTTGTTGATGACCGGAGAGATGAAGGTGGGCGAGGTGATGGCGCAGGTAGGGTTTCGCGATCGACGCTATTTTGCGGAAACGTTTCGGAAGAAATTTGGAACCAATCCTAAAGACTATCTCAAAGCAAGAACGAGTAGATCTTGTATTCTAGAGCAGTAAATTTTGGAATGGTTTAGTGTTTTTCCAGCGATAGGTATTGAAGTCCCGTTGGTCAACGGAGAAAATGCGCCCATGCCCTAGATGTTCCGCGAGGATCACCAAGGAGGCATCGGCTAAATCCATTGGCAGGTTTGCGTATTGCTGCATAAGCTGTGCAATTCTTGTACTGTGCTGAATTCCTAGATCAAACACCGTAAAGAGGTTTTGACTATAGCTATTGATAAATTTCAACTGCGCCTGAACGCCTTTGCGATCGAGCAGAAGATAGCAGGTTTCGGTCATGACCGCCCAGGTTGTAATCAGCGGCTCATTGTGGGTTTGAAAGGCTCGATCGGCGGCTTGGTGATAGGTGTCTTTCTCATCAATGAGTGCTAACCAGAAGCCCGTATCAGCGATGATCATATTTTGTGTTTAAGCGTTCAGACAAGACTTGTTTGTAAGTTGTGGAGAGGTCTTCTTCGACTGAGACAAAGCCAATCAATCCGCTCTCTTTGAATTTTTGATAGTAGCTTTTCTCCGCATCTACTTTTGGCTCTGGGGACTTAGGATAGCGCTTTTTCAGAATTTCAATAAAATCGATCAGCAGACTTTGAGCTTCTTCTGGTAGCGCTTGGATCTCTTTTTGAATTTGTTCTGGCGTGGACATCATTGAGTATCCGACAGTGCTTCTAACCTCAGTGTACTAGGTAAATCGCAGAGGCAGCAGTGAAAAAAGTCCGTCTAGCCCTCAGAAAAAGTCCCGCTAGTCCCCCATGTCCCCATTGCGATCGCTTCTCTCGGTCTGGTATTTCTTGAGAGAGATTTTCAAGAAGGTGTGACGAGATGACGATGCGATGGGCTGCGGGGCAAAGATTACAGCGTTTGAGTTGGACGGTTAGCGTTCTGTCGGTGGTCGTTGCTGCGAGTGCAGGGGCAACAGAACCCGCGAAGGTGCTTCAGGCGCGAGATTTGCCTGCCAGTGCGAAAACGGTGCAGGAATGGACGGCACAGGTGGAAGCAGCGACAGCACAAATTACCGCAATTCGGTTGGTTCCGATCGCAGGTCGGCTCCAGGTGCAGATTGACACCGCAGATGGGAGAACGCTGCAAGCCACCACGCGAGAAGAAGGAAATACGCTGATTGCTGAAATTGCGAATGCGGTATTGGCGCTGCCTGAGCAGTCGTTTCGAGCAGAGAAGCCAGCGTTTAGCGCAGAGCGCAACTCCGTAGGAACCGACATCACAGAAGTAACCGCAACTCAGGTGAATGCTGCGACGGTACAGATTCGGATTGTGGGAGATGTGATCGCGCCTCTTGCGGAAATTGTGAAGAGCGATCAAGGTTTAATTTTGAGTGTGGAACCGGATGAGGATGCGGCAGAAGAAGAAATTACGGTGACGGGAGAGGGAGCGCGAGGCTATCGAGTGCCGAATGCGAGTACGGCGACGCGGACAGATACGCCGATTCGAGATATTCCCCAATCGATTCAGGTTGTACCGCGACAGGTGCTAGAAGATCGAAATGTGCAACGGGAGATTGAATCACTAGAGACTATCAGTGGTATGGTTCAAGGCGGTGACAATAACGCAGCTTCGCCTGAAGCCAGTGATGTTATTATTCGAGGATTTTCGACCAGGAGGGCTGGTAACTTTCGTGATGGAATACTCAGTGGCACTTTTACGCCGATTGGAGTCATTGAGCAGGTAGAGGTGCTGAAAGGTCCGGCATCAGTTTTGTTTGGAGCTTTAGAACCAGGCGGGGTGATTAATTATGTGACTCGGAAACCTCTGGCTGAACCTTACTACAGAATAGGAATTGACGTAGGGAACTATGGATTTTATCAACCCAGCATTGACCTATCGGGTCCTTTAACTGAGGACAAAAATGTTCTGTATCGCTTAATTGCTGCTTATGGAGGTGGAGGCGGATTTAAGGATACCTCTGTCAGTGAGTTCATAACAAGCATTTCGCCTTCGATTTCATTTAAATTAGGCGATCGCACAACCCTAAATCTTTTTTATGAATATGGTAAGAGTGTTGGAAATGTTGCTTATGAACCTCTCCTTAGTGATGGTAGCTTTATACCTAAGAATGTTAGTCCTTACTACTCTTTGGAAGTAGAGTCTGAGAATCAAAGATTTGGTTATACTCTAAATCACGAATTTAACGATAATTGGCAACTTCGTCATGGTTTTTCGGCCGCTTTTTCTTCTTTTTTTTATAAAGCGATTGAATACGGGAGTTTATTGGAGGATCGTTTCCTTTCAGATTTCTTTGCCTTTAAGGTTGCCGAGGCAGAAGATAAATACTTTGGACTCATTGATGTGGTTGGAAAGTTTAAGACTGGCTCAATCTCCCATCAGCTTGTAGCTGGATTTGACTTCAACCGTGAAGTAAATTATTTTGGGTTTAGTGGCGATGCTGTCGATCTGCCCCGTCTAGATATTTTCAACCCAAATTATAATGTCCCACTGCCAGAAATTCCACCTGCTCTGTTAACCGATCTTGGCATTAGTCAATCCTATGGAGTTTACCTGCAAGATCAAATTGCCTTTAGTGATAATCTAAAAATGCTGATTGGCGGTCGCTACGATTGGATATCCAATGAAACCGGGCCAATAGATGGTGATAGGACATCTCAAAATGACGGAGCTTTTAGTCCTCGCATTGGCTTAGTTTATCAGCCCAGTAAAAATGTTTCACTTTATACTAGCTATGTTCAATCCTTCCGTCCAGCATCAGGGCGTAATCAAGATAATAAGCCGTTTGAGCCAACTAGGGGTACTCAATATGAAATTGGTGTCAAAGTTGACTTTCTTGATGGTAAGCTGTCAACGACTCTAGCTGCCTATAATCTCACTAAAACAAACGTTCTAACTCCCGACCCTGATCCCGATTTAGCAAGACAAGGTTTCCAGGTGCAAGTTGGAGAACAGCGAAGTCGTGGAATTGAGTTAGATGTGGCGGGTGAAATTTTACCAGGCTGGAATATCATTGCTTCCTACGCACTCACAGACACACAAGTCACCGAAGATAATTCCATACCCAGTACAGTCGGGAATCGCTTTATAAATGTGCCACAGCATCAAGCAAGCCTCTGGAGCACTTACACTATTCAAGAAGGAGATTTGCAAGGGTTAGGATTTGGCTTAGGGCTATTTTACGTGGGTGAGCGCCAAGGCGATCTGGCAAACTCATTTCAAGTACGAGATTACCTGCGGACTGATGCTGCAATTTACTATCGTCGAAACGGGTTCAATGCAGCAATCAATGTTCGTAACCTCTTTGACATTGACTATGTTAGCTCTGCCAACTTTGGCACACTTTATATTAACAGAGGAAACCCACTGACCATTGTTGGCTCCGTTAGTTGGGAGTTTTAACTAGCATTTTGTGCTATTTATTCGATAACTAGCACAAATTTCATAGAGTTTAATGCTGTGGAAAACTAGCCCAATGAATGTGAAGAAATACCTGATGAGTTATGTGGTAATGAAGCCATTGCTATTAATGGCTTTATCCGTTCTTTTGGTTACAGCTTGCAACAGTTCAAAGATGCAACTGAGCAACATTTCAAAAGAACACGCAGCGAATATCTCAATACCTTGCCAAGTTGTAAAACACTCAATGGGGGAAGCCTGCGTTCCCAATGAACCTAAACGGGTTGTTGTTCTTTCACACTATGGTTTGCTAAGTCATGCACTCACTTTAGGTGTTAAACCCATTGGTAGTAATGCTAATACACTTGAGGATCTTAAAGGAGACTATTTGCGTGAACAATCTTTTTTAGGTGAAAAGATAGAGGGAATCCAGCAAGTAGGACTTCCAGATAACCCTAATTTGGAAAAAATCTCCCTGCTTAAGCCTGATTTAATCTTGGCTTGGGCAGCCCTCAAGCCAGTATATCCTTTACTTTCTCAAATTGCGCCTACGGTACTCATTCCTTTTAATATGCCCGACTGGAAAGACCAATTTAATTTGGTGGCTGAAATACTAGGGAAAGAATCAGAGGCGCAGCAAGTCTGGGAACAATACTATCAGAGAGTTGAAGAACTCAAAGCAGCATTAGGTGATCTTTATGAAAATCGAACCATTTCGGTTGCTAGTACTTCTCCTTCCAACAATTATGTTTTAGTCAAAAATTCATTTGCGGGTTCTATTCTTAATGATGTTGGACTGCAACGCCCAGCAGTGCAGGATGTTATTAAGCCTGGTGGTGGAATTTATAATATCTCTGAGGAAAGACTGGATATACTAGATGGCGACATTTTATTCCTTCTATATACTTATGATTGGGGAGAAATGGAGACTTATCAGAGATTAAAGAAAAAGCCCATTTGGAAGCAGCTAAAAGCTGTTAAAAATAATCAGGTTTTTCTCGTCGATTTTTGGACATGGATATGGAGTGATCCGTCTGCTGCTAATGCCGTGATTGATGACCTTTATAAATACCTTGTTGATACGCCCTAAACTCATACCAAAACATATGTTCATTCGCAAATCCTGTCCCCATTTTTCTCAAGAATGTCCCGAAATTATCTAAGCGCGATCGCCGATCTCGTAGTGCGATCTCGTCTATGAACGATCGTTGTATTCAACTTTATCGATCGCGCCCTATTGTCGATCGTACTGGGATGAGCAGCGATCGCGCAGCATCCTTGCTAATCGTGTTCTGCGATCGCGCTCTTTTGTAGATCGTATTGGGATAAGCAGCGATCGCGCTTCAGACCCTTTGCGAGATGCGATCGCAAGGCATTGATTTCAAGTGAGAAGTACGATCGCGGTTTAGAACCAGAGAGCGATCGCATCACTTCAAGGCGCGATCGCCCCCTGAAATCTTTGCCAAGTGCTAACTCAAACTCACGAAGGCACTTGCACGATCGATGCGACCTCATCTTCCAGTCGTATGAAATCTTTAGGATTAAACGTCAAAAGCTGCTCCACTTTAGCCTTCAGAGCAGCCTGAGCAATCACCGCATCAAAGATTCCACCTCCAACAAGCTTCAATGTCACCACTCGTCGAATCGCCTGCTGATACTCGTCGGCAAACAAAGGCACAGGCTCCAAGTAGTCTAATAAATCCGCGCGCTGCTCCGCAGATACCGCAAGGGTCGCAACTTCTGCCTCATCCGGTAAAACTCTCAACGGCGGCGGTAAACGAGTCATGACAGAATAAAGCTCTGCTAAAGTGTGCGTCGAAACATATCCTTTCACCACGCCTTGATGTGCCATCTCAAGTCGAGACAGAGCAAGATCATGATTTTCATGTTCAATCAACAATGCCGCAATTAGCACAGAAGTATCATACAAAACGTTCACAAATCGACCTGCTCAATCTGATTTTGAATTCGTTCCTCTCTCATTTCTCCAATGAACGCATTCATATCAAATCCTTCTAACCGCCCCGTTTCAATTACAAGAACGCCTTGCTTGCGATGCAACCTGGGTGAGACTGTCTCATGGTTCGAGTTCGCCACTTGCCTAGATTGATGGTCTGCCAGCATCGATTGACGCTGCAAAACTCTCAGAATCTCTAAAAGAGTATGCACAACTTGATCAGGTGATTGATCAATGGCTTGAATCAGTTCTTCTTTAGGAGTCATCATACTGAGACTGACAGAGGAATTGACTTTATTTTAGCAAGTGCGTGTCAGAATCTAGATCGCACCTCTGAACTGTTCAGAGATCGCTCCATTGTTCAACATCATTCCTGCGATCGCTCCGCTGTCGATCGCCCTGGGATGAATAAGCGATCGCGCCATCGTTCACCTTTGCTAATCTTGTTCAGCGATCGCGCTCTATTGTCGATCGTTGTATTCAACTTTAGCGATCGCGCTACAGTCTCTTCAACTCGCCTTTACTTGCTCTGAATCATTCGCGTTGCGAAGCCGTTCCCCTTGGATCATCGCCTCAGCCGTTTGCGGCTGTTCACGCCGAGCCAGTCCTTCACTTTCACAAAACTCATCTAACAGCTTAAAGAAAGACTCAAATGCTTCTTGTTGATTAATCGAACGAAACTCCAGCATCTTTGCCCACGATCGAGAAGTTGTCATCCCCAATCGCCGCTGCAACCAAGGCTGAAACTCTCGATAAAATCGCTTCTCTGCCTCAGTGAACGCGACCCCAAATTCCTGTTGTGCGATTTTGTACCCGCCCAGGAACATAAATAAGTCGGTGACCGAAGTACCACCAATGTACATCCCAGGCTTCACTCGAATCTTATCTAACAGTTCAAATAGACCTGCCATTTTCATTCCTCCTTATTGCACTTCAGATTGACTCGCAAAGTTTTCCATCTCTTCAATCACAAACTGTTCACTAGGGCAATGAAAATCGCTCAACCACTCCTCTAACTGCATCCCCTCCGTCGACAAATTATCAAACACTTTCCCCCGCACCTTCACGCCATAATGAATTCCATTTTCTGTAATCGGTTCTGTAATTCCCATCGCTTCCAAGCGATCGCTCAAAATATAATCTTCAAAGTCATATCGCGTTCTCAGTTTCAGTAAAGCTCGCTCAATTCTGCGCTGATCAGTCCACTCTAAAACTGCTGCCGCACACTCAGCGCACTCCAGCAACCTAAATTGACTAACAATCCTGCCCACCTCCTGGTAAATTTCCTCCGATGACAAATCACTCACATTCTCACCCAATCCTAATCATTATTCATCTTATCTTGCTCTAAACAGTTCACTGCTGAAAGCGCAGGCACGATCGGTAAAATTCAACAATCGCCTTCCTTTCTGAATATCCGTGTTGCGAATTCTGACCTTAAAGACCGCATAACCGATATTCGGAATCTGATCACCAACGATATTGCCGTTCTGGAGTTCTTCAATAATCGGTTGAACATCTTGGTAGATACTGCGATACTTTTTTGCCAGAGTGCGTAAATCACGAGTAAAGGTTCTAGCCGCTTCAACCTGTACGATCGGCGGCTCAGTCATGCTCAATCCCGTCCCAGATTTGAGAGACAGGCACGGTTTGTCCAGTCATTGCTTCGTGCCAAGCCTGTCGAAAATT
The DNA here is from genome assembly GCF_010091945.1 of Myxacorys almedinensis A. GTDB lineage: Bacteria > Cyanobacteriota > Cyanobacteriia > Leptolyngbyales > Leptolyngbyaceae > Myxacorys > Myxacorys almedinensis. Next base: position 196,619 of record NZ_WVIE01000005.1, on the reverse strand, counting down.
AGCCAAAATTTCCTCTTTCGATACCAGCAGATCAGGTTCAGGCTCAGTTTCATCAATCAAAACAATGACTTCGACTCGACCATTCACATCCGCAAGGGGCTGATCTAGATGAATCTGCCCCCGCTCATCGACGTGACCTGTCGCTTTAACTGCTCTCATAGTGCTTAGCTGCATTTGGGTTGATATTCAAAATTATAGCGATCGCGCTTTCGGAACGTCTCTGCTGCATTTAAGATGCGATCGTTCAGCATCATTCATGCGATCGCTCTATTGTCGATCGTTGTATTCAACTTTAGCGATCGCGGAGTTTAATTTCACTGCTCCCTGTAGTCTGGCTCGATATATACTGAAAGCAAGTGACCGTTGGGTAAAGAGCACTATGTTATCCGTAGAAGGAACGTTTCAAGGTGGAATTGTCCAATTAGTCCAGCCGATTGCCGGACGAGATGGGCAAAGAGTCATCATCATTTTCGTGCAGGAAGAGAGCGAATCAGGAATCCCTGATTCAGCATGGAATGACTTCACCTTACTTCTCAAGGACTGTCAGATGAACACAGGTATTAGTGACCTAGCTCATCAACATGATCATTATCTCCACGGCACACCCAAGCGAGAAGATTGACCCAGGTGAAAGTTTTTGTAGATACCGCAGCATGGATTGCACTCACCAATGCCGATGACGAATTGCATCCTCGTGCAGATCAGGTGATGAATGACTTGCTGAGCCGCAAGGCAAAACTGATTACAACTGAATTTGTTCTGTTAGAGGTCGCCGATGCCCTTTCTACTCCAAGGTTGCGCTTTAATACAGTCCAACTGATCAACCGCTTACGTCAAACTCCAATTTTACAACTTATTCCCCTGAGTCCAGACTTAATGACTAATGGCTGGATGCTTTACAGTCAACGGTTAGATAAAAGCTGGGGATTAACGGATTGCACGAGTTTTGTGGTCATGCTGAGTGAACAAATCACCGAGGCGTTCACCAGCGATCGTCATTTTGAGCAAGCTGGATTTATAAAATTGCTATAGTAAATTACTGATAAGCGATTCTTCGGAAGCTCCCTCAAGGGCAATCGCGCTCTGCTAAACCGCTCAACTCGCAAACGCTTAGCGTGGAATGATGCGATCGCCCACTGCCTGAAGCGCGATCGTTGTATCCAACTTTAGCGACCCTTGCGGTATCTGCGAAGCAGCGCGCGCCCTATTGTCGATCGCACTGGGATGAGTCGCGATCGCATAATGCTTAGAGATATTCAATTTGTCCTCTCATTTCCTCAGCAGTAAACACCTCATGGATCAGAATCAAACCCGAATGATTTCGCCCAGGGTGCGTGTTCCTTTCCGGCAATAAACAATGCCACAATGTTCATCGGTCTGACTTGCTACTCGTAGAAAATCAGCATCGTGCGTCATCATCACCCGTCCCTGCTCACAAACATAAGCAAACTGCACCTCATCCGCCTGCCCTAACAACCCCACTTCCATCGTCGTAGTCACATCAATCCCTTGGCGGCGTAGCGCCCTTGCAACATCAGGATCAACATTTTCATCTAAATGCAGCCGAATCCTCTCACTCACCCCGCAACTCCCTCAACCTTGCCTGCAATCGAGAAGGTTGCGCCTGCATCAGCGCATTCACAAAATTCTCATCCGTTTGCATCTGCTGATCAATCTCCGATCGATAGTCATAGTAATACGCGATCGCTGCATAAACCGAAGCCAGCGATAACTCATATTTGCCTGCAATCTCCTCCAAAGACTGCCCCATCCGCAGGTACATAATCACAACATCTGCCACTGAAATGCGTCGTCCAGCAATTCGAGGTTTACCACCACAAACTCCGGGTGTAACTTCGATATGTTGATTTAGCGTTGTCTCCATACGTCTCCATTTGACCACTTACCACTCAGCTTATCCTTCATCTTAATCATCGAGCAATGAACTTTGCGATCGCTCTCCATTGTCGATCGCCTCTTCAACCTGACTCGATCAACCCAGTACCTCAATCCGTTACCTCTGAGCAATGAATCCTTCGAGTGGTGCGATCCGCACAATCCCTCTGCTGATAGCTCTTGCAGGTGCAAGCAATCGCGCTCTGATTGTTGATCGTACTGAGATGAATAGCGATCGCATTTTTGCTAATCCTGTTCCGTTGTCGATCGCGCTCTTTTGTCGATCGCACTGGAGTAAACAGCGATCGTGCGATCGTTCATTTTTGCTATGTTCTACGATCGCGCTTCTCCAACCAAGCCTCTAAATCCGCCACACGGGTGAAATCTAACAACGCCTCGCCCAAGTCTTCCAACATCGGTAGAGACAAGGTGAAAAGGCGCGACCCTTGCGGTATCTGCTTTGCAGCGCGCATTTCTTCAGACAGTTCATGCCCCAATCGTCGGGTTAGTTGGCGAGTCACGAGAGCGATCGCCTTTATCCACGCGATCGCTACCAATTAACACTACCAATTAACAACGGTTAACACATCCACTTTCATAAACTCCTGATCAGCCGTAATCAAACCCGCAGAACTGTGGATTGCAATGGCAGCAACGATCGCATCTGGCAGTTTCAAGCGGTACTGTTGACGAACTTCAATGACTTTATCGATCAAAGTTACATCTTTGGCTGTCAAATCAATGATCTCTATCCGCTGAAGAAACTCCTGAAAAAGTTGGCGATCGGTTTCAGATAGTCCAGCAAACACCAGAAATTCAATTTGACTAATGATGGCAATTCCGAGCCAGTCCGCAGTCTGAAGCAGTTGAATGAGTTGAACATTTCCCTGCAAGAGTGCCACAATCGCATTCGTATCCAGCACATAGCGACTACCATTCATCGCGGAGCGTCCTTTGGAGGGAAACCGCATTTCCTTGCCAGGTCAACCTCCCCGCCAGATCAGAAAAGTCATAGCCCGATTTTTCCGAACCTGTCCTGGCTTGCTTAGACAACTCCACCTCAGCCGATCGCTGCCGCTGCAACACCTTCAATAGCTCCAGCAATACCTGCACCACATCATCTGGCGATCGCTCAATGGCTTGAATCAGTTCCTCTTTTGGAGTCATTGCAACTTTACCCCATTCCTACACGATCTATTTTAGAATCTGGATGCCTTGGAAAAATACCTCGTTAATGAGAAGGGGAAGGTGGGGAATGGCGAGTGGGGAGTAGAGGGGTAAGTGGGAGAGGAGGGGAAGAGGGAGGAGAGCCGATCGTCGTATTCAATTTTAGCGACCCTTGCGGTATCTGCGAAGCAGCACGCGCTCTGTTATCGGTACCTTCGGTGAGCTTCGCTAGCGCGCCTCCAACCAAGCCTCTAAATCCGCCACACGGGTGAAATCTAACAATGCCTCACCCAGGTCTTCCAGCAGCGCGTCAGTACGATCGCCCCTACTGTCACCAGTCGTCCATAATACCGACCTTCTGGAAAGGCAATTGCTTAGTGGTGTAAACCTGATTAATGAATGCGCGTAGCTGTTCGGAGATGGAAGCGGCAAATTCATCCTCTCCCCAGAGAGGTGGACATTCAACCAACACATAGGTTGGGTGGGTGGCGGCAGTTCCGATCGGATCTTCTCCAGCATGGCGCGATTCTTCGGCGCAAAAGAAATTAGTCATCATCTCTCACCATGTCACCGAATAGCCCACTCGCAGCGTGCGCCCCACACCAGCGGCATTAAACTGCTCATCAAACCCAGCCAAGTATTGAGACGCGACCGGAAAATCTTGGTTGTTGAATAGATTGTGAATCCCAATTTGCAGGTTTCCGGGACCAAGAGCAATACTGGTAACAAAGTCGAATACGACGTAGCTGCTGATGTCCACTAAATCTACCCTGGCATCAAAGGCGCGATCGCGCCCACCAACATATAGGGCTTGCAAACGATTGGTTCAACCTGGTAATGTCTCGTGCTGCACATAGACCGTCAGTAGAGTGTACTTTGTCCCCGGACAATCTCAACTCTTTTAATTGCGGCTGGATCAATCGTTCGTGGTTGACGACTCAGACCAGAGTTGTCGCTCAACGGCACCCCATCAATCAGTACGGAAATCGCTCGCCCTCGCAATGACTGAAAACCAGTACTGCTGCCAATACCATTAGGAGGATCAAACCCCGGAACGAGTTGACCAAAAACATCACCCAAGTTGCGGTTAATTCCCGTTTGTTGTTCAAACTGTTCGTTACGGAATGGGGAACGTTCAACACTTGTTCTTCAGTACGAGTGGTTGTCACAACAACCTCTTCCTCATCATCATCAAATGTTGCAGCATCTGTTTCTACACCAGAGGCAACACTGAAGACTAATCCCGTCGCGTCAGAGCAGAACCGCGATACGAAAACGGTAAATTTTATGGTTTAAGCCTTAAGCTTGAGGGTAGTCCTAAACAAGTGCAGTGGCCAAGAGTGGTCAGACCATAACGGGTGCATTTTGAACAAACTCCACCGAAGATGACTCTACCTCATTTTTTCCAGCGCATCTTTCATCGCTGGTGGCAACCGCCGCATCACCTTTCCATTGGCAAGATCCACCGCCACTATGGTGATGCGACCCGTGAGAAATAACACATCGCCGCTCAGCGATTGAATCTGATAGTCGCAATAAATTCGCACCCCTTCCATATCTCCGATGCGCGTCTTGATCACGGCTTCCATGCCCATTCGCATCGGTTGATGATAACGAATCGAGACTTCAACCACAGGTAGATTACAGCCTGCGGCAACCAAATCGGCAAAGTCAATACCCAGCGATCGTAAACATTCAATACGGGCTTCTTCCATCCAGGTCAAATACGTTCCATGCCAGACCATTCCGGCATAGTCTGTATGGTGAGGATGCACTTTCACAATATACTCAAACCAATCTTCTGCAACGACAGACAGCGAAGGTTGGATAATATTGGAAGTGGGGAGTTGAGAGTGTTCGGTCACGTTTACGATCGTCCTACAAAAACCACTACTAGAGTCACCTACAGGTAACGGATATCATAATTCACTACGTTGAGGGTGAACGGTGAACTTCCATTTTTTCTAGTCTAAATTAAACCGAGGTAACGCCATGATAGAAAAAATTTTGCTTGCTGATTCAGGAACCGGGAATTCCCAAGAGATGTTAAGAGCTTTGATGGAAATTCCCTCCATTCAACGGGCATCGGTAACGGTGCTGCACGTTGTGCCCGAACAAGTGACCTCTGAAGCTATGTCTCAGCGCTGGGAAGACGGCGGAAAGCTGCTAGGCAAAGCTGTTGAGTCACTAAAGCTCGACCCAAACCGGGTGTCTGCAATTTTGCGCCAAGGCGACCCAAAAGATGTCGTTCTCAAGGTGGCAGATGAAATGGATGCCGACCTAATTATTATGGGGTCACGCGGCTTAAAGCGTCTCGTCTCTATTTTAGAAAATTCTGTCAGTCAGTATGTATTTCAGTTGACTTCGCGCCCGATGTTGCTGGTCAAAGACGATATTTACGTCCGGAACCTGAGCCGAATTACCGTTGCGATCGATAAGTCTGAAGCGGCAAAACAGGGTCTCAAACTTGCTCTTTTTCTTCTGCGAGACATCAAAGGTGGACAACTCAATCTAGTCAATGTTAGTTCTGATCCCAAAGCAACCGATAAAACAGGCGCAGAAGCCGAGAAAGATGCGGTGTTTGCAGGTGCGATCGCAGATGCCAAACGGTTGGGTATCAACTATCGCTGCATTGTGACAAGGGGCAAAGCAGGAGAGGCGATTTGCCGCGCGGCAGAAGACGTAAAAACTGATTTGCTGATTCTGGGTTCTCCTGATCGCCGCCCCTCGATCGCTAAAGGATTGCCCGATCTCGATCGGCTGCTGGGCACATCTCTGTCTGACTATGTACGGGTGTACGCAAATTGCCCTGTTTTGCTCACGAGAACGATGGGCTAAAACAAGCGTCGGATTTAAACCTCACCGAAAGGCTGAAAGGGTTGATAGTAGAGGATTACAACAGCACAGCTTAGGCAGAATCGGGTTTTTTGTCATACTTGCTAGAGTGCTATTTTTCGGGATGATTGGTGATGCCGATCAGCAAAGCGATGGCTAGAGTCAGACTTTAGCCATCGCTATAGTGGTTTGCTCCGTTAGCGTTTGCGGATTGTGCTGCCCTCTCCGCTGCGATCGCAACAATGGTCTCTGCGGCAAAGCATTAGGTTAACCCTTGGCACCGTCAAACTGGCTGGCTGACTGACTGTCCAATTGACGCCAAAACGATCGCGCTGTGCCTAAACCGCTCCTGTACCTCTACCGCGCTGATCACCCTCCATGGTTAGCTTTCCTTCTTCATCCTGGTTGATCTCGCGATATTCTTCGGCTCGCTCTGCTGCCGCTTCTTCTTCTGCCTGTTTTGCATCTCCCGGCTCTTCGTAATACATTTCTGGCTCGATCGCGTAATTATTCGTCAGTCCTTCTTTGTCAACGGTGTATCCGTCTGTGGTTCTGATACTCTCACTGTCGGTCTGATCATCTGTCGATGCGCCTGCTTCTCGCGCCTCGCTCGGAGTGGTCTTAAATTGGTTGCCCTCCCGCTCTTTGCGGGCAGCCGTCTCTGCGGGAATAATGCCTCTATCGTAGCTATCGTCTTGCACTCGATCCGATGAATCTGTAGCAGGTGTTCTAGCGTTATTAGAATCTTGACTCATAATTTCCTCGTGTGTATATTTTTTTGTACTTTGCAACAGATCGGCTTGATACAAAGACTGTTAACTTGTGTGACATCATGTGTAACAGCATAAGTCAGCTAAGAGTCTCGCAGTAGCATTCAAGATAGTTTGGCAAAACACCGCAAATACGAACGTCAGAAATGGCAGAAGCCTTGAGGCTCTCTTCATATTCTTGCGTTGTCTTTGTTGCGCTAGCTTCTATCGTAGGCAATGCTTAGCTCTGTTGGTGTATTTGTATCAAGTTCATTGAACGTCGCATCTCTGATGTGTTAGTTTCATGTTCAATGCGATGTTCACATAGGCTCCAACTTATCAGACCTATCCAATCAAGTGTGCCTCCCCATAGATAGAGAATGTGATAGAGCAAAGTTAGATGCGATCGCGGCTTTACCTCTTTCTTAAGTGGGAACTTGGCGAGCTATATCAATAGCAATTTCTATCTTTGGGTCGATGATCCGCTTGTCCAACTTCTCGTACCTTCTTTACTACACTAACTTTGCTACATCAAAAGCAAAAGAGAACAGCCTATATCAACTGCGGCTATTGCTCTTCGGAAATCTAGCGGTTAGTTGAGAAGCGAGTAAATTAAGTAAACAAAGGAGCAACATTATGAGTTTAGAAGAACGAGCAAAAGCAGCCGCTAAAAACATCGAAGGTAAGGTGCAAGAAGCAGTAGGTAACGTGACTGGCGATCCTAAAGATCAGATGGAAGGGAAAGCAAAACAAGTGGAAGCATCGGCTCGCCACCTCAAAGAAGATGTAAAAGACGACCTGAAGGGCGGGGTAGATCAGGCATAGTTTTTGCTGATTCTAATACTTCTACTTTAGACACCACATTCTTGCATCTAAGAAGATCTCGCAATTCAGGGCGTGCATTGCTCTACATTGGGTGGCAGATAAGAAATCATTTGATTGTCATTTCTTATCTGCCCAGGGTCAAACACCTATGCCAACTGGCAAGACCTGAACGGCAAAACCTTGCGCCGACTTAATAGCGCCTTGAGGATCAAAAAGCTGCTCTACGATTTCTTGTCTTGGTTTCTGTAGATCCTTGATGGGGTCAGTACACACGGTTACCAACTGCCCTAGAGCCAGGCTAAGTCTGAGAATCCCCCTCGAAACCTGCTCCAATTCTCGTTTTCTCTTAACCTTGGGTTAAATCAATCGATCGGTTTCTGCCCTCTCGTCTTAATCTCTACCTTCTCTTCTCGCGCGCCCCCCTCCTTAACTACTATCAACTGCGCCCCCAAACCTGGTAGATTTGGCAAAGTATCAGCACATAAGATTGAGCAAGATGAAAGTTCTAGTTATTGGTGGTGATGGCTATTGCGGTTGGGCGACAGCCTTGTACTTGTCAAATCGAGGCTACGACGTCGGAATTTTGGATAGTCTAGTGCGGCGGCATTGGGACAATGAGCTATGCCTTGATACTCTAACGCCGATCGCGCCGATTCAACAACGCTTGAAGCGATGGAAAGACCTGACCGGAAAGACGATCGATCTATTCATCGGTGACATCACCAACTACGAGTTTCTCGATAAGACGCTGAATCAGTTTGAGCCGCAAGCCGTCGTTCACTTTGGCGAACAGCGCTCTGCTCCCTTCTCTATGATCGATCGCGAACATGCGGTTCTGACTCAGGTTAATAATGTGGTCGGTACGCTCAATCTGCTCTACATCATCAAAGAGCGTTTCCCCGATTGCCATTTAGTGAAGCTTGGCACCATGGGCGAATATGGGACGCCCAACATTGACATCGAAGAAGGCTATATCACGATCGAACACAACGGGCGTAAAGATACTTTGCCCTACCCGAAACAGCCCGGAAGCATGTATCACCTCAGCAAAGTGCATGATTCTCACAACATTCATTTTGCCTGTAAAATTTGGGGCTTGCGTGCCACTGATCTAAACCAAGGCATTGTTTATGGAGTCTTGACCGAAGAAACCGGCATGGATGATCTGTTGATCAACCGCCTTGACTACGATGGCATTTTTGGCACAGCCCTCAACCGATTCTGCATTCAAGCGGCGGTAGGGCATCCGCTCACAGTCTATGGCACAGGCGGACAAACTCGCGGACTGTTGGATATTCGCGATACGGTGCGATGTGTTGAGCTTGCGATCGCAACTCCGGCTAACCCCGGAGAGTTTCGAGTCTTCAACCAATTTACCGAAATGTTTAGCGTTGGTGACCTCGCAACCATGGTGCAGAACGCTGGATCAGCCCTTGGAATCAAAGTAGAGGTGCAAAATACCGATAATCCTCGAATCGAGAAAGAAGAACACTACTTCAACGCCAAAAACACCAACCTCCTCGATCTGGGGCTTCAGCCTCACTTCCTATCCGATTCCTTGCTCGATTCTTTACTCAATTTCACCATGAAATATAAGCACCGAGTCGATGAGTCGCAAATTCTGCCCAAAGTGACCTGGAAGCGCTAACTCATGAAGGTTCGGGTTTTGATCCTGTTGCTCACAACCGCATTGCCCGGATTCGGAGCGATGGCGCTCAGCGCTTTTTATCTAGTTGCCGATTGGGCGGCGCTAGAGCAGAGGCATCAAAAGTATGCAACCCTCGCCGTTGCAGGCGCACCTGTGCAAGAGCTATCCATCGGCAAGTGGGCAGAATTGCGCCATCGGCTCAACTGTTTTGCAGTAAAGAGTCGGTGGTTTGCTGGGGGGTGTGATAGTTGCAATCGGCATCCACAGGCTGTGCGCTCTGCCTCACCCTCGTCAGTAATCTTGTTGTTCATCTCTTGATTTATGCGAATCGCTTTGTTTACTGAGACGTTTCTCCCAAAAGTTGATGGCATTGTTACTCGGTTGCGGCACACGGTTGATCACCTCCAACGCCTGGGTGATGAAGTCTTGATTTTCTCGCCCGACGGGGGATTGACTGAATATAAAGGCGCAAGAATTTATGGCGTGTCTGGATTTCCGTTACCGTTATATCCAGAATTGAAGATGTCGTTGCCACGACCTGCGATCGGGTATGAATTATCCAACTTCAAACCCGACCTTGTTCACATTGTGAATCCTGCTGTTCTTGGATTGGCTGGCTTATTCTATAGCAAGTCTCTAAACATTCCATTAATCGCGTCTTACCATACCCATCTGCCCGAATATCTCCACCATTACGGCTTGGGCATGTTAGAAGGGGTGCTGTGGGAACTCCTAAAGGCTGGACATAACCAAGCGGCGATAAATTTGTGTACGTCTACAGCAATGCTGCACGCTCTGTCAGAACACGGCATCGAGCGGGTAAATTTGTGGCAAAGAGGAGTGGATACCGAAACCTTTCAGCCCCATCTCGCTAGCTTAGCCATGCGGAATCGCTTGAGCCAAGGGCATCCCGAAGCCCCATTACTGCTTTATGTGGGTCGTCTTTCTGCCGAAAAAGAAATCGATCGCATCAAACCGATTCTCGATGCGATTCCCAATGCCCGCTTAGCCTTGGTGGGAGATGGACCTAATCGGCAAGCGTTGGAGAAGCATTTTGCCAACACGCCAACCCATTTTGTGGGCTATCTTGGAGGGCAGGAATTGGCGTCTGCCTTTGCCTCTGCCGATGCTTTTGTGTTTCCCTCTCGCACGGAGACGTTGGGGCTAGTGTTGCTGGAAGCGATGGCGGCGGGTTGCCCGGTGGTGGCAGCGCGATCGGGGGGAATTCCCGACATTGTGGAAGACGGGGTAAACGGATTTTTGTTTGATCCAAACGATGATGGAGGTGCGATCGTAGCCACCCGTTATCTTTTGTCTCAAACAGAAGAGCGAGAAACATTGCGCCGTAATGCACGGCAAGAGGCAGAACGCTGGAGTTGGGCAGCCGCGACGAAGCAGTTGCAACAGTACTATCAGCGTGTTGCCGCCAGACAACCCCTTTCTTCTGTCGCATGACAGTGTTTGTCATGACAGTGTAGTGTTTGTTTGGTAGCCCTTTTGCTAACAACAAGTCTAAACGATTATCAAAATTCAGACGTTTATCAGAATACAGATCTGAGAACAGCGCAGCACTGCTGAGCCGTAGCTGCCATCTTGACTAAGAATTATCTGAATTCGGATTGTTAGTCCCAATGCCTAGCTGTTTCCGGCTTTTTTTAAGCTGTTTCCAAAGCGATCGAATCTCTCGATAAGATTCTTCCGGCGACAGCTTACCGCCTGTTTCCAGACAGGAAATATAGCTCACGCGCTGAGAAAATTCTTGCAAATTGGCATTGAAGACCAAGTTTTCAGGCTTAACCGCGCCGCGATAGCGACTGCGAGGGTACAAAAAGTTATATTGATCCGACATCTTTTCTTATCTCCTCATTTAAAGAGCTTTCTCCATTTCAGTTCACAAAAAATGCCATCGCTTGCCGAAACTGGCGAACATGGATGACCTAGAATTCCCGCGATCGCTATTTAGATCGGGAGTAGTTTCTTAGCTTAACTCTAACTTAACCAAATGTTAACCCAATATCCCAAAATTGCACTATGTCCAACGTCGCTAGCTTCGCCTCGCTAAAGCAGGAGAAATCGTTGCTAAGGATTTGAGAACGTGTTAATTTTCCCGCCGCCGATCGTTCGTCCTGGAATTTGGCGAGGTGCTGAAAAGGGCTGTGCTGGCGCATCTAGGGTAGAAGAGGGAGAGCCGTAAACAGAGGTTCCAAACGGGTTGGCGGGTGTTGGCGCGACAGGTTGCCCGACCGGATCTGCCAAGTTTAGCGGCGGCAAGTTGCTGTTTGGACCGATGGACGGCGACGCAACTGGGGGCGCTACCGTAGCAGGATAGTTTGCTGGCGGAGCGTAGGGTTGAGACCCTTCAACTAGAGTGGTGTAGGAATTGCTAGCCGGTTGAGTTGGCTTCGTCGCATCAATGCCCGGACTGTCCAAGCGGGTTGTTCCTTCAACCGGCATGGGCGGCTGATCAGCAAGTCTGGTGGGCAGATTTCCCCCTGATGGAGTTGAGGCAGGTGTTGCATCAAGACGAGTCATCGCCTCTTGTAAGGGGCTTTTTGTAGGAACGGTCGGCGAAAGGGGAGCCAAGCCGAAGAGATTTTCGCCTGCTACACTCGGTTGGGCAGCAGAGTCGCTTTGTCCACTATTTGGTGAAACTGCCTGACCATATTGATTTGCTAGACCATTATTGAGCGCGCCAAAAATTCCGGGTTGAGCGGGAGTGGTTTCAGGAAACGCAGTTGCCAAACTCGCTGCATTACTTCCTAAACTTTGGGGTGCGGTGGTTCCCCCCGGTTGACCCAGCGCGGGTTGTTCTGCTGGCTTGGCTTGATTGCTGCCTGACCGGATGCCAATGTCATTGAGCAAAACGGGCAGCGAATCAATGTCTGCCCCGATCGCTTGATCTTCTCGCGAGACAGGTTCTTCACGGTTGGGGCTTTCACTAAAATAGGCTGACCATTCGGGGCGAGTCCACCAATCCCAAGTGAACAACGTGAGCAGCAATAGCGCGATCGCAGGGCCCCAAACCATGGGACGCCCCAACGGGCGCAACCGAGCTAGGAAATACCGACTCGAAACTGAAGAAGAGCGACGACGCATAAGACATACCTGGGATCTCTCAAGCCAATCTTAGTCGATCTTCAAGAGATGAGAAGAGCGAGGCGGGAAAAGAAACCAAATTTAGATAAAGCCCGATAAAAATGCTGAGGTTGTCTTAGTTTTACAGTGGGGTTTACGTTGGCTCGATGAAGCAGGGCAGAGAAATCAGAGGGCAACTCTCGTTTAGAATGAACCGACCAAACGATTCTTAGCCGCGATCGCTGAAAATAATACATATTTGAGTCCTTACAGCTACTTGCCTCCTATGATTTTTGATGCAACCCATTACTGGCTCCGAAATGCCCACATCCCATCGTCGCTGATTGTGAGCGGCAATAAATGGACAAGCCGCAAAGCCGCAAACGATGGCTTACTGCTTGTGGATTTAGAGATTGCCGATGGGTCAATTTCAACGATTTTAGCGGCCGGAACCTTTGATAGTTACACCTATCCATCGTTAGATCTAAAAGGAGGCATGGTGCTGGCGTGCTTTGTGGATTTGCACACGCATTTAGACAAAGGGCACAGTTCGCCGCGCACGCCAAACCCGGATGGCACGTTTGATAGCGCCCTCAAAACCGCACAATCTGACGCTAAAAAGTGGAATGCGGACGAGGTTTATCGCCGAATGGAATTTGGGTTAAAGTGCAGTTATGCCCACGGCACCGCCGCAATTCGCACACATATTGATGCATTTGGAAAACAGGGCGAGATGAGCTTCAGTGTGTTTCGAGAATTGAGGCGACAGTGGCATGGTTCCTCCGGAGTTGCGCCTTGTGCTAATCGCATGATTCTTCAAGCCGTTTCGCTTGTACCGTTAGATTATTTTCTTGCACCTGAAGGTGATAAATTAGCTGATTTAGTTGCCGAATCAGAGGGTATTTTAGGCGGTGTTGCTTACATGAATCCTGACATTGATCAACAATTAGATCGAGTGTTTGCGTTGGCAAAAGATCGCAATCTCAATCTTGATTTTCATAGCGATGAAACGAATGATTCAAATTCAATAACTTTGCGACATATTGCACAAGCCATTATCCGTCATAAATACAAAGGTAACGTGGTGTGCGGGCATTGCTGTAGTTTGGCAGTTCAGGAAAATGCTGAGGCAAATAAAACAATTCAACTTGTAAAAAAAGCTGGAATTGGAGTAGTAAGCTTACCGATGTGCAATCTATATTTGCAGGGTCGAATGCCGAAACAAACTCCCCGTTGGCGAGGCGTGACGTTATTGCACGAACTTAAGCAAGCTAAGGTTCCGGTTGCGATCGCATCTGATAATTGCCGAGATCCATTTTTTGCATTTGGTGATCATGATGGGCTTGAAGTTTTTAACATGTCTGTTCGCATTGCTCACCTCGATCATCCTTATGGAGATTGGGTCAACTCTATTACGTCAACTCCAGCAGATCTGATGGGGTTACCTGATGTGGGGCGGATTGGCGTTGGTCTGCCTGCGGATTTAATTTTATTCAAAGCGCGAAACTACAGTGAACTCTTGTCGCGATCGCAGCACGATCGAATCGTTCTCAGAAACGGAACCGCGATCGATACGGCATTACCCGATTATGCTGAGTTAGATGACCTATTTGTGAAGTAGTTTTAGGAGTCGTTTGCAATGAACATACATCTACAAACCAAGCTATATGAAACTGACTATTTGAAGTGGATTGAAACGACGGTCTCCAACTTAAAAGATCGCGACTACACCAATATAGATTGGGACAACTTAATCGAGGAAATTGAAGATCTGGGACGGGGTGAGCGTAGAGGATTTGAGAGCAATCTCACGATTGTTTTGATCCATCTACTCAAGTGGCACTACCAGCCCGAAAAAAGAAGTATCAGTTGGCAAAACAGCATTGCCGAACATCGCAGACGAATCCGAAAAGCATTGAGAGATTCACCCAGCTTGCAGCCATTTTTAGAAGAGATCATCCCTGAGAGCTATACAGATGCAATCGAACAAGCCGCGATCCAAACACGTCTGTCACCTGAAACCTTTCCTCCGGTTTGCCCTTACTCAGTGATCAAGATTTTAGACTCCAGCTTCCTCCCTGAATCATCCTCTAATCAAACACATAAATAAGGTAATTCAATCATGAATACAGATTTAGAATCCCGTCAATCAGATGTCTACGAAGCAGACTATTTTCAGTGGATTGAAAGCACAATCCAAAAACTAAAGCATCACGATTATTCGTCCGTAGATTGGAAAAATGTGATCGAGGAACTAGAAGGAATGGCACGCCGAGAACGCCAACGGTTGAGAAGTAATCTCATCGTTCTTTTAGTGCACCTCCTGAAATGGCACCATCAACCTAACAGGAGAAGCGGTAGTTGGAAAGGTAGCATCGTCGAGCATCGTCAGCGAATTGAAGACATCATCGAAGATTCTCCCAGTCTCAACGCTTATCCAAGTGCGGTGCTTGAGAAATGCTATCGAAACGCTGTTGCCCAAGCCGCAGCAGAAACCGGTTTATCTCCTGAAACCTTTCCCCAAGCTTGCCCTTACTCGATTTCAGAGGTTTTAGATACTAAATTTCTCCCTGAATAGCCTTATAGTTTAGACATACTAAGGCTTCATCAGCATCATGACCTTACCTACCACCAATTTAGACGCGCTTTTGAGCGACCTTAACGGACTCGACCTCATCACCGAACCGAACCAAGTCGCCAAACTATCGCAGGATTACTATCACTTCAGCCCTGTCCTCACGCCTCAACTCAAAGACAAGGTAGGCGATGTCGTGATCCGCCCAGCGAACGAAGCCGAGGTGTTGCGTGTGGCTCAGGCATGTGTGAACTACAAAATTCCGCTAACGGTGCGAGGTGCAGGAACCGGAAATTACGGACAGTGCATTCCGCTTGCAGGGGGCGTCATTTTGGATATGACGAGAATGAGCGCCGTGAAGTGGATGAAACCCGGTTTAGCCTGTGTGGAGCCTGGAGCAAAGTTAGCTGCGATCGACAAGCAAACGCGAGACATCGGCTGGGAAATTCGCATGGCTCCTTCGACCTATCGAACGGCAACGATCGGTGGCTTTGTTGGTGGCGGCAGTGGTGGAATTGGCTCGGTAACGTACGGACAACTGCGCGATCGCGGCAATCTTTTAGCTGTTCGAGTGGTGACGATGGAAGATCAGCCCCGCGCGATCGAACTGCGAGGCGATGACGTTTACAAAGTGGCGCACGCCTACGGCACCAATGGCATTATTACCGAACTAGAAATTCCCTTGGCTCCGGCATATCCTTGGACAGAAATCATTGTGTCGTTTTCCGATTTCATGAGCGCGGCGCAATTTGGTCAAACGCTGAGTGATGCAGATGGAATGATCAAGAAATTAGTGTGTATTTGTCCTGATCCGATCCCAAAGTATTTTGCTGCCCTCAAAAGCTACCTTCCTGAGGGAACGCATTGTGCTTTCCTCATGATTTCTGAAACCTGTTTAGAACCATTAAATGAATTTGTAAAAGATTTTAAGGGCACAATTGTGTATCAAAAAAGCGCCCAAGATGCGAGTAGAGGAGCCGCGATCGCAGAATATTCTTGGAATCATACGACACTTCATGCTCGCAGCGTTGACCCAACGATTACCTATCTACAAACCCTATTTCCAGATGACAAGAATTTACAACTTCTTGAGCATATGTATCATCATTTTGGAGATGAAGTGATGATGCATTTAGAGTTTTTGCGCTATGGCGGAACAGCACGCCCTGCCTCCCTTCAATTAGTTCGCTATTCTACCGAAGAACGCCTCAATGAGATTATTAAATATCACGAGTCTAAAGGGGCTTATATTTTCAATCCCCATACGTATTTGATTGAAGACGGCGGTATGAAAATGGTAGACACGGCTCAACTTCAATTTAAACAGAAAGTTGACCCTTACGGATTGTTGAATCCAGGGAAGATGCGGGCTTGGCTAGAGAAGGATGGAAAGTAGAAAAAATCTTTAATCTTTAAGGTTTTATGCGATTCCTTTTCTTTGCCTAAGGAGGAGAAGCCGCAACTAAATCAATGGATTGACTTGGCATTGAACTCAGTATAGTTAAGCAATCTCCGCAATGAATCTTGTCGATAAAGTCGTCTATGTCTCTGTCATTTTGTGTGTCCGTCATGCCGTTAGATTGAGGCATAATACTAAATTGATTTTTCACTGGAATTCATCAGTATCTTTCCTCAATCTAGTGAAATGACTGGGTAGTGATTATAGCGGTCACTGCGTGTTTGCGCGAGTCCCAATCACAGCGTAAAACGGGTCGCCTCCTCCCATGCCCAGCATTTGCATGAAACTAGGAACTTGAGACTGATGCTGAATCACTTTCGGTTCAGAAAATCCGGGAACCGAGTTGAAATAAGTTTTGACCAATTCAACCCGCCCTGCTTCGGTATTGTCTCGCCATGCTGCGATCGCTTTTTGATAAAACATCCGATTGGAGAAACTCGCGATCGCAATTCCTCCCGGTTTCAAAACCCGATAAATCTCTGCGAAAATCGCTTCGGGATACTGCAAATACTGGATTGACACCGTGTTTAACACAGCATCAAACGACTGATCGTTGAGGGGAAACTTCGGGTTCTCGTTCAGATTTTGCACAAAGTAATGATCCAATCGAGGATTCTTGGCAAGTTCTGCTTCATTCATGCCATGCCCTTCGACATGCTCAAATTCCATCTCATCGGGCAGATGAGACACCCAGCTACTCATCATGTCAAAGATCCGAGTATTGGGAGAGAGAGAATTGCGATATAGATCGGTCAATCTTTGGATAAATCCTTCATCCACATGGGTGACAAAGCGCGGATCATCGTAAAACTGTTGATCGTCAGAACTATCGAGTTTGTGGCGTTGATCAGGGCGAAGCAACATAAGAGACTAAATCAAGAGGTCAAACTATCGTTTCTTAAGATAGGTTAACAAATCGTGAGCCTTTGCTTCTTCTCTCGACCAGCGCGATTATTGCCCTGACTAATTGCGCTATTTGCCAAACCGCTCTAGTAGAGTGTCAACGTTGAGTGGAGGGGTAGAGGGGTGGAGGGTTCCGATTACGAGGCTCCTCCTCTCCTCCTAGTCCCCCCATTTCAATCTTGACAGACCACTAGGCATTGCCAAAACTAGGCAGCGACAAATCACCCCGTGCAAAACTGGGTAAATCTAAATCCGACGCCCGACGATTTTTCACAGCTAGACGGTAGCTCACACTCTGTAGCTCTGCATGAAGCTGGCGGTTTTCGCGCTGAATCATGGCCACCTTTTCTTTCACCGGTGCCATCCGCTCCGCAAACTTCTGCCGATAAATCTTCGGTAGTTCTTGCACCACTTGCTCCAGCATTCTCGAACGCTCAGTTAGTTCTTCAACCGATTGTTTAAGGTCGCGAACCTCGACAGTTCGATCTTCGATCTGCCCTTGATAAAACGTTACTTGCTCTTCGATCCCGTGGAGTTGCTCGCGCAGTGCCCGCATCTCGTCGAGGTGCCGTTCTGAGGGTTCATGCTGGCTAGGAACCGCCGCCGCCGTTGTATTGACGTTGCCTTTCACCAAGCGGAACAATTCTTGAGACAGTTGTTGCACTAGCTGATCGCGCATTTGCAATTCTTCTTGCAGACGCACAACTTCAGCCTGAAATTCTTGCAGACGGGGGGTGTCAGTCACGATTGAGTTACTCCGTTATCTAAGGGGGTTTATCTAAGTTTGGTGTTGGGCGAGAGAGACGTGTTCTTCCCACAACCGGGGAGGAGCCGATCGCCGAATATCTCGCCAAATTGCGGTTGCAGCCAATGTACCATCTGCAACCGCAATTGAAACTTGATTTAGACCTTCTTTGAGGTCGCCTAGGGCAAAAATTCGCGGGTGAGAGGTGCGGCACATGCCGTCTGTGACTAAATTGCCACCTTTCCAGTCTAGGTCAAGCCCTTTCAGGTATTGGTTGTAATAATGCGAACCCATTGAGATGAGACCCGTCTCTAAGTCTACGGTGGTTCCGTCTGTGAGTTCAACCCCGCTCATGTGGTGGTTTTGTCCGACAAATCGCTTTAACGGCGTTTCGATCAGGGGATAGCCGTGCGCCTTGAGTTTGTCTCGCATGTCCTGCCCAACTTCGCATAGCCCTTGGGTAAATACGGTGATGTAAGGCGTAAACCAATTTAAGACAAAGGCAGTATGAATTGCCGCTTCAGAGTTGACGAACAACCCGCATTTTTGGTCTGCCATGTCGTAGCCATCGCAAATCATGCAGACGTGCAGATTGTAGCCTGCGTAGTCAAACACGTTTTGCTGATCTTCGAGTTGCGGCAGATGATCGATAATGCCACTGGCAGACACGAGATATTTTGAGCGGAAGACGGGGTAAATCGGGTCGGTTTTGCCGATTTTGACGGTGACAGCAAAGGTCTCGCCTTCGTCTTCAACGGCTTCGACAAAGCCGGACAGGTAATCTCCACCCACTGATTGGAGGTGAGATTGTCCTTGCTGTAAGAGGGTTCTTCCGGGTGTTTCGGGCGGCAATCCTAAATAGTTGCGAAGCTCTTGCATCCAGAACGATCGCCCCCGTCCTTTTTCTACGACTAGGGAGGATAGACGATAGCGCTGTAGATAAACGGCAGCAGATAGACCTCCTGCCCCGCCACCTACGACGATCGCATCGTAAACATGGTCAAGCCGCCCTTCGAGATTCTTCTTAGAAAGCTTCATGATGATGTGCCATTCATAGTCAAAAAAGCCGACTGACCGATTTTGGTGTGGCTCATGACCTCATTCTAATTTGATTTCTTCTTACGAAGGCTTGAGGTTGGGGGGTGCAGGAGAGAGGGGTGAGGGGAGAGGGGTGAGAGGGTGGAGGGAGATGACCCATCCACTCATCCACCCATCCACTCATCCACTCATCCACTCATCAATTCCCAGTTCATCATTTCAAACGTGACAGACCACTAGTGTTGTTCGACGGGTTGGCGACCTACCTCCAGCTTTGTAGCATATTGTTGCCACAGGTGAGCTAGGTTTTGAGCCATCTGGCGCTTGTCGGTATTTAGCTCATACATCCGGCGTGGACGCCCCCGCCCTTCTACCTTTTTCCAGTAAGACGTTACCATCTCTTCCCGTTCTAAAAATTTAAGCGCGGCGCACAATACGGTGTCTGAAAGCCGAAACTTTGGGTATCGGGCTTCTAGGTGCTGAATCAGTTCGGTTCCGTAAGATTGATGTTCAGCAAGAACTTCTGCGATGTAGCACACCGCTAGTTCTTGGTTTAGAAAAACCGGCTGCGGGGACTGAAAAAAGTGATAAATATCTTGTATTCTCATCTGGCTTCTCCAAAAACGGGGGGCACAGTTTTGGCAGAACGGTAGAAGATACAAGGGGAGCGGCGAGGCGCTTTGGGGAACAGGGGAAAACTACGAACCATACAGTATGAGTGAAAGGGTATGAGTGGAATTGAGCACATTGCCTTAATAGGTTAAGTCCTAAATATGAAAAAGATGAGGAGAAAATTGGTAGATTTGGGAACCAAACCGAGGGGAAAATTGCGATCGCACCTAGGCAAGAACCGTTTCAAAAGCTGAGTTTGAAACGGCGGCGTGCTAAATTCCCAAGTTCTCCACCTTTTAGAAATTACGATTTAATTAGCGGTGCGGATAGTCAATTAATTATTTTTTGAGAAATTAATAACGTTGTGACGGGCGATCGCATAATGAATCGCGCCAATCAGTTGTCGAATCGTCGTTTCATCTTTGAGTAAATAGTCTTGAGCGCCTGCTTGAATAGCGCGCACGGCAAGGTCATCATCATCCAGGGTGGTCAAAATAATCACCGGGAGGTCGGGGATTTCGGCGCGAAACCGAGTTAGGGTTGCCAGCCCAGTAGAATCGGATAAATCGAGGTCGAGCAGAACGGCATCAAACTTAAAGCAGCAGCTTGACTCAAACACTAACTCGATCGCTTCTTCGAGTTGCTCAACCTGCACCACGTTCCAGAGGTCTCGCCCTGCCCGAAAAAAAACTCGACGGAGCAAATTAGCATCATCTTCATTTGCTTCAACTAATAAAATATGAAATGTCTCAGCCGTAGAGTCTATTGCCGCTAGCGTGTCTGCATTCATCGCAAGAACTTTTAATCAATATTTGTTGATTAAGCTGATCAATATAAGTAAAGCGAGTCCAAAAGGCTTTGTACTTCTTGATACAGTTTAAACACACAATGTAATTCTGCTACCGATTTTTATTACCCATTGTGCTTCTGGTGAGTAACCAACGGTTGAGCAGTATTCATTCAAGAACCAATTTCTCAGCTTGTTGATGAGGATTGTTGCAAGTGCTTTGCTTCATCTCGAAGGAACTGTAAATCATTCGTACCCGTTCCAATCGGTTAAGAATTCGGGTCACCAGTTCCGACGCCACAATGGGCTGGTGGGCAAAATCATCTGCGCCCGCCTCAAAAATCTGATGAATGGTTTCTGGGTCAGTTTCAGAGGTCAAAATCAGCGTTGGCAGCCAGTTCCAGCGCAGGTCTTTCCGTAGCACACGGCATAGGGTAAGCCGATCGACCGCTGGCATATCCGCCCCCAACACCAAAACATCAGGACGGTGAGTATCTAAGGCTTGCCAAAGGGTCATCGGATCATTTGATAATACGACTTCTAACCCAAAAGGTTCTAGCGTGTGTTGAATCAACTCAAGGTGCGGGGCATTGCGATCGACGACCAGAATTTTCGAGGCAATGCAGGGTCGTTTCTGATCTGCGCGATCGTCTGTCGCCATTGAATCCGACGGACGCGATCGCAGGAGCGCTTCGTTCTGCACAGAAGACGTTAGGTAGATCGGATTTAGCCGATAGCCTACGCCATACACGGTTTCAATTAAATCGGCGGCACCAACCGCTTTGAGTTTGCGACGCAACCCTTTAATGTGCGATCGCACCGCATCTTCACTAGGCGGATCGCGATCAAATGCCCATAGCTGCTCTAAAATAGCCGCGTGCTTGTGCACCCAATCTCCCCGCCGCAGCAAGAGTTCTAGCAACATATATTCTTTGGGCGTCAGAGAAAGAGGGGTGCCGCCATAAGTGGCTTCGTGGCAGCCGAGATCAAGTTGCAACAGCCCCCATGTGAGAGCCGGAACGATGGGCACTGCGCGGCGACGCAACAACGCTCGAAGGCGGGCTGTCACTTCTCGCACCCCGACCGGCTTTGTTAGGTAGTCGTCTGCTCCGGCATCAAGACCCAAAACTTTGTCATCGATCGTGTTTTTTGCGGTGAGAAACAAAATGGGCATAGACGATCCTTGACTGCGAATGCGCTGACATAGCTCCAAGCCATTCAGTTTTGGCAGCATCAGATCTAGCAAAATCAGATCATAGGGCACGGTTTGCAGCAGACTCCAAGCGGTTTCTCCATCTGTGGCAATATCGACAATATAGTGCTGCTGCATCAGCGCGCCGCTCAGTTGTGCGGCAAATTCTGAATCATCTTCCACAAATAAAAGTCTCATGCGTGCAATAGCGTATGATCTTGCCCATAAAAGTTGGGACTCTGCGAGATAAATCATATGATAATCAGCAGCATCTTGGTGATTGCACAAGAACCATGGGTTAAGTTGGATCTAAAGCATCGTCTGATCAGATTAGGCTATGACGTTGCGATCGCATCGTGCTTGAGCGCCCTGCGCGAGAGGGTTTGGCAGGTGCAGCCTGAGCTTGTGATGCTGGATGCGCGAATTGCTGCATCTGTTCAACCGGGGCTAGTAGAGGCAATCGGGGCAGAGATGAACCTGCCGATTGTGATCTTTGGCGTTCAGGGACTTCGTTTGGCTGACCCGGTGCTGGAGCGATGGAACAGGGTGTATCTTGCCAACCCGTGGGAGACGGAAGCCTTGAGGGCTGCGATCGCAACGGCTCTCTCTCATCACCAAACCCAAACCCACGCTAAACAGACGCAAACAACGCTGCAAGAAACCCTGCATCAAGAAATTGCCCATCGGCGGCGGCAAACTCAGTTTATGCGATCGGTTGACCATGAGTTACGCACCCCGTTGAGCACCCTTTTGGTGACGTTTGATTGGATCGAGGAATTAGAGCAAGAAGATTATTCGTCGCGATCGTTGCAGAAACTCACATGTTTAGATCGGGCGCGATCGTCTGTACGGCGCATGGGGCAATTGCTCGATTACTCCTCTTTGCTCTGTCAGAGCCGATCGGGAGATATTTCATTTCGTCCCGTTGCGTTAAATCTTTTGGTGTTTTGTCGAGTGCTGATCGATGAGTTGAGAGAATTGGATCACGAGATCACGATCCGCTTCTCTGCAAATGACGTATTTGAGACACAAACGCTCGTTCTCGATCCTACGCTGCTACGGCATATTCTCAGCAATTTGCTGTCTAACGCCATCAAGTATTCGTCTAAAGGTGAAATTCGGTTTGAGTTGCAGTATGACTCTGGTGCGATCGCGTTTCGGATTCAAGACCAAGGAATTGGTATCCCTCAAAGCGAACTCGCAGAGTTATTTACGCCATTTTATCGAGGCTCTAACGTAGGCACGATTGGTGGCACAGGATTGGGGCTTGCGATCGCAGATCAACTCGTCCGCGCTTACCAAGGAACCATCATCGTAAATAGTGAAGTTAACGTTGGCAGCACATTCACGGTGACAATCCCTTGTAAATTCCAAAAATAGAACTGTGATTGCTGGATAATTTCTAAATGATTGCTAGAAATGCGAAATCTGAAACACTAAGATGAATGAAAGTTAGTGCTGCTTGCGATCGCTGTATCTTGCCATGATCACTTGCGATGATCAAAAAGCTGCCTTTGCCAAAGGTTGCGATCGCTCAATCTGTTCTAAAACGCGCCCGTTCTAAAATCGGTGCTGGGATCAGCCTGATGCCCAACTCAAGCCCTTCGGCTGGGCTTAACGGTTCGCCATTTAGTACGGCAATCTCCCTCAAAATCGATAGTTGTCTCCCCTCCTGCTTCCCGTGAAACTCGTTACACTAGAAGGCGATCGCCCCTTCACCTCTTCTGTTTCATCCCTATGGCAGACTTCAATATTCAAGCGCCGTTTACCCCGATGGGCGATCAGCCAACCGCGATCGCAGCCCTGACCCAATCGCTCAACGCTGGCAACCGCTACCAAACCCTGCTGGGTGCCACCGGAACCGGAAAAACCCATACGATCGCGCGGGTGATTGATAACGTTAGTAAACCGACGCTGCTGTTAGCCCACAACAAAACCCTCGCGGCTCAACTGTGCAACGAGTTACGAGAGTTTTTTCCAGATAATGCGGTGGAATATTTCATCAGCTATTACGACTACTATCAGCCTGAAGCCTACGTTCCGGTGAGCGATACCTACATCGAGAAAACCGCGTCGATCAACGAAGAAATTGATATGCTGCGGCACTCCGCAACGCGATCGCTGTTCGAGCGCAACGATGTGATTGTGGTCGCATCGATTAGCTGCATTTACGGGTTGGGCATTCCGTCGGAATATTTGAATGCGTCGATTCCCCTGCGGGTGGGAGAAGAAGTCAATCAGCGTCAGATTCTTCGCGACCTGGCATCAGTGCAATATTCCCGCAACGACTTAGATTTAGGTCGCGGTAAGTTTCGCGTCAAGGGCGATGTCTTAGAAATTGGACCTGCCTACGAAGATCGCATCATCCGAGTGGAATTCTTTGGTGATGAAATTGATGCCATTCGATATGTTGATCCCGTCACAGGCGCAACATTGCAAAGTATGGAGGCTGTGAATGTCTATCCGGCTCGTCACTTTGTCACTCCAGAAGATCGGCTGCAATCGGCTTGTGATGCGATCGAGCTAGAGCTAAAGCAACGCCTGGTCGAACTAGAAACCAACGGAAAATTACTAGAAGCCCAACGGTTAGAACAACGAACACGGTATGACTTAGAAGTGCTCCGAGAAGTCGGATTTTGCAACGGCGTCGAAAACTATTCTCGTCACCTAGCCGGGCGGTCAGCCGGAGAGTCCCCCGAATGTTTGATCGACTATTTTCCAAAAGATTGGCTGCTGGTGATTGACGAATCTCACGTCACCCTGCCTCAGATTCGAGCGATGTACAACGGCGACCAGTCTCGAAAAAATGTCTTGATCGAACACGGGTTTCGCCTGCCGAGTGCCGCAGACAACCGCCCCCTCAAAGCAGAGGAGTTTTGGAACAAGGTGAACCAATGTGTATTTGTGTCGGCAACCCCTGGAAATTGGGAGCTTGAAATCTCTGAAGATCGAATTGCCGAGCAAGTGATCCGCCCGACGGGTGTTCTTGATCCAGAAGTGTTTGTGCGCCCGACGAGTGGGCAAGTTGATGATCTGCTGCACGAAATTCAAGAGCGCGTCGCAAAACACGAACGGACGTTGATCACCACGCTAACCAAGCGGATGGCAGAAGATTTGACCGAGTATTTTCAAGAGCGCGGGGTTCGAGTTCGATATTTGCACTCCGAAATTACCTCCATTGAACGGATCGAAATTCTACAAGATTTGCGCGAAGGCATTTTCGACGTGTTGGTTGGCGTAAACTTGCTGCGAGAAGGGCTAGATTTGCCCGAAGTGTCGCTGGTGGCGATTTTGGATGCCGATAAAGAAGGATTTTTGCGGGCAGAGCGATCGCTGATTCAAACCATCGGGCGGGCAGCACGCCATATCGAAGGCAAAGCCATTCTCTACGCCGACAACTACACCGACAGCATGGCGAAAGCGATCGATGCAACTGAGCGCCGCCGAGTGATTCAGATGGCGTACAACAAGAAGCACGGCATTGTGCCAACCCCGATTATCAAGCGATCAAGTAATTCAATCTTGTCTTTTTTAGATGTTTCTCGTCGGTTAAATGCCCAAGAGCTTGACCAGGTTTATGAACACGCGAGCGATATTCCTCTGGAAAATATTCCAACTCTGATTACTCAGCTAGAAGCTCAGATGAAAGAGGCAGCAAAGAAGATGGAGTTTGAGGACGCCGCGAAGTATCGGGACAAAATCAAGCATCTGCGCGATAAGCTGCTGGGTCGTTAACCGAACGTAGTTCTCTCACGGTTGGAACGCAATCGGGTAGGCGATTCGATACCTGCCAGTTTGGGCAACCTTCTTTGGCACCTGGAAAGGTTGCGATCGCCGTTCCATCTGCACTTCCAGTTATGGCAGTATATTTGCGACATAGTTCGATGGCTTGGGGCATAATATGCCTGGTCTAAGGGACGATGGAGTGTAGATTATGACGTATTTACCCCGACAAATCGGAGTGGGTCTCAGTTCTTTCATGGTGGCTCTCAGCATTTCTTCGATCACCAGAGCCGAACCGATGCCTTATGTTCCGATCGCTCCGCCTCCCAATGTCCCAACCATCCCAACTCAACCGATCGCTACCGATGAGTTTCGGGTGAGTGCATCCCAGCGCGACTATAAAGGCAACCTTTGGATCGCCACTGGTAAAGAAGTTGCGAACGTTGATCCTCACACGGGGCGCGTCTTGGCGAGGGTGCCTCTGCCAAATCTTGCGATCGCAGCCCTTGCCCAAGATCGCGTCGGGCGCATTTGGGTTGGCACCTACGAAGGCATCTGGCGCATCGACCCGCGCACCAACGAGGTAACGGCTCAAAATATTACGCTTCCTTCTAATCGCGTGCTGTCTCTGCTGGTCGATCGACGCGGCTTTCTCTGGGTCGGCACCGATCAAGGCTTGGTGCTGGTCAGCCCCGATCAAGGACTGGTGATGACGACGCTGCAAAAGTTGCCCGGAGTCAGCGCCAATGCCCTTAGCCTAGATGCCAAAGGGCAGCTTTGGGTCGGCACGCTTGAAGGGCTAGTGCAGGTGGATACTGCCCGCGCCCAAGTGCTTCAGGAAGTCAGTGCGATCGCAGGCGGCGCGGTTCAAACCTTGGCATTAGATGCGGACGGTTCGCTATGGGCAGGGACTCCGAGCGGGTTGGTAGAAGTTGATCCTCTAGACGGGAAAATGGTGCGATCGCTCACCCAATTGCGAGGACGAAATATTTTGTCCATCGGGCTTGACCAAGTTGGCAGCCTTTGGGCGGGAACCAGCCAAGGATTATTTCGCGTTAACCCTGCCAATGGGGCGATCGTCGGTCAGGTTCCCAACCTCCCTTCTAGCCGTGTGCTGACGCTCTCGCCCGATACCGGAAACAAACTCTGGGTCGGCACCACCGAAGGGCTTGCCTGGGTGAGCATGACGACCTATCAAACCAAGCCTCATCGGATGTTCAGCCGTATTTCTCCTGGAGCGGCAGAGTAAAATAGAGGGAGTCTCCTCGTCATTCGCTTAACCCCGAATGATGATTTACCGTTATGCCTACTCCCCAACAACTGATTCAGTGGAAACAGCAAGGGCGTGCGATCGCAGTTCTCACCGCATGGGATTATGCCATTGCCCAAATTTTGGATCACGCCGGTGTTGATGTCATCTTAGTGGGTGATTCGTTAGCGATGGTGGCGTTAGGGCATGACACAACACTGCCGCTAACGCTAGACGAAATGCTGCATCACGCGAAGGCAGTGTGTCGCGGCGTCAAACAGGCATTAGTTATCGTGGATTTGCCGTTCATGAGTTACCAAGAAAGCCCGCAGCAGGCGATTCATTCGGCAGGGCGGGTGCTCAAAGAAACGGGCGCAGGCGGCGTCAAGCTCGAAGGAGGGCATGCGGCGATGGCAGAAACCGTTTCTAAACTAGTTCACATTGGCATTCCGGTGATGGGTCATGTTGGGCTAACGCCGCAGTCTGTCCGGCAAACAGGGTTTCGGCAACAAGGGACATCTCCTGAAGACAAAGAGCGGATTTTGTCAGAAGCGATCGCGCTTGAACAAGCCGGCGCGTTTTCTATTGTGTTAGAACACATTCCGGCAGATCTTGCCCAAACGATCAGCGAGAAACTCACGATTCCCACTATTGGCATCGGAGCCGGACATCACTGTGATGGTCAAGTCCTCGTCACGTCTGATGTGTTGGGCTTGGGAACCTGGAAGCCAAAGTTTGCCAAGTCTTATCTCAATTTGTATGAGTTAATCACTCAAGCCGCGCAGGACTACTGTAGTGAGGTGCGACAAAACGCCGCGATCCAGGAACCACGCCAATTTCTAGAACCCTAAGCACTTATTTCACCGCTTGAAACTTATTTCACCGCTTGAAAGCCTTGCGGGGTGGTCAAGTTTAGACAGCAGGAGGTTGTACAGGGTCATTTTTTGCGTCCAGGTATTTACTCAACATTTGACAGAAGTCAGCTTTTTTCGCTATCTTAAACGTAGTCGTTATGAGTTTAGTATAAGCTTAGAAAACTAAGTTCTAACTCGCAGGGGGTGAGCATGATGAACGCAAGGTGTAGCCTCGTAGAAAACACGTCTTACCTCAGGTTCGCCCCATTTTTGTCTCTTCCATACTACCTATAGGACATCCTCTCATGGTCAAATTTGTTGGCATTGCGGGCAGTTTGCGCCCCGACTCCTACACTCACCAAGCCCTTGCCCACGCCGTAGATCGTTTGACAGCGATGGGTGCAGAGGTCGAAGTCTTAGATCTACGCACGATGAACTTGCCTTTTTGTGATGGTGGCAACGAGTATCCAGACCATCCGGATGTGCGACGATTACAAGATGCTGTGAAACAGGCAGACGGTTTAATTCTTGCGACACCGGAATATCACGGCAGTGTAAGCGGTGTGATAAAAAACACCTTGGATCTGATGAGCTTTGATCAACTCGATGGCAAAGTAGCCGGAGTCATTAGCGTTTTGGGCGGGCAGCCCAACAGCAATGCGTTAAACCACTTGCGACTGATCATGCGTTGGGTTCACGCTTGGGTAATTCCAGAACAAGTTGCGATCGGGCAAGCCTGGAAAGCGTTTGGAGAAGATGGCAAACTTCTGGATGAAGCTCTAGCCACTCGATTTGATCAATTTGCTCGAAGCTTGTTGGATAACACTCGGAAATTGAGAGGATAACCGATTTAACAGGAGACCGCGTTTACCGATTTCTGCATTTACTGTATTTACTGTTGTGAGTAAGGACTTGAACCGATGACACAATCTACAGACGTTTTGCAGGCTACAGTTTGGGCAGAACATCCGCAGGAGTGGGATTTATCAGATCTTTATCAGGGATTTGATGACCCGCAGCTAGCGCAAGATTTGCAAGAGTTGCAGCGTCAAGCTGCCGCCTTCCGAGACCAGTTTCGGGGTCGGGTGAGTGCACTGTTCCCAGAGCAGTTGGCAGAGTGCTTTAAAACCTTAGAAGCGATCGCAGAAAAATCGGGTTACCTCTACGCCTTTCCGTCGCTGATTTTTTCGGCAGATACTCGCAACACCGAAGCAAAGCAGTTTCTTGACAAAGCGATGGAAGCTTTGACAGCGATCGAGAATCAACTGTTGTTTTTTGATTTAGAACTGCAAGGGATGGAAGCCAACCAGTTTGATTCGTTTCGGCAGGCAACGGCTCTGAGTACCTATCAGCACTACCTCAATCGGATCGCCCAAGCCCGCCCCTACACTCTCTCTGAAGACGTGGAGCAAACCCGCAATCAAGATAGTTTGACCGGGCGGCAGGCATTTATTCAACTGCGATCGGTGCATCTCGGCGAGCAAGAATACCAACCTGTGACCACGATCGATGGCAAAAGCGCCAGCACCGAAGCCGAACTCAGCGCCTTACTTTACAATCCCCATCCTGAGACTCGATACGCAGCATATCAATCGGTTCGCCAGGTGATGCAGCAGCACAATTCGCTGTATGGCTACATTCTCAACACCGTTGCGCAAGATCACAAGCTAGAAAATCAGATGCGCGGCTATTCATCCACCTTGCACAAGCAACTGATAGCCGATGAAGTCTCTGAGCCAGTGTTTCGGGCGATTATGGATGGCACAGGAGCGCGGTTTGATCTGTTTCAGCGCTACTATCAGTTAAAAGAAAAAGCGTTAGGGCAAAAAATTCGCACATGTGATCTCTACGCCCCTTGGGAGACGGATGCTGATTCTAGGGCAACGATCGGCTACAAAACCGGCGTCGAAACCCTGTTGGCAGCCTTGGATCAATTTGATGCAAACTATGCCCGTCGTGCGGAAGAATTCTTTTTGAAGAACTGGGTCGATGCCAAAATCCGCCCTGGCAAACGGGGTGGAGCGTTCTGCTCTTACACCTACGGCAAGCACAGCTATCTGCTGATGTCGTACACCGACGATTACAATTCTCTCTTCACCCTTGCCCACGAGATGGGTCACGGGTTGCACTTTGAATGGATCGACGATCGCCAGTCCTATTTCAACAGCAACCCGCCGATGGTGTTGGCAGAAATTGCGTCAACGTTTAATGAGTTGCTGCTGCTCGACTATTTACTGAAGCAGGCAACAGACGACAAAGCCCTGACGAAAACCCTGATCACCCGGCAGTTAGAAGATCAGCTAAATCTGCTGTTCCGGCAAAGTACCATTAGTCGGTTGGAGTTGGCAATCCACGATCGCGCCGCCCAAGGTAGCTTCGATCAAAGCTTTGTGAATGAAGAATGGATGAAGCTATACCAAAAGCTCTGTGGTAGCGCGGTAGACGTGCTGCCAGAGCATCAGTACGACTGGGCACGCATTGGGCACATCTATTTCAAACCGTTTTACTGCTATCAGTACACGGCATCCAATATTGTCAGTTTGGCATGCTACCAGAAATATCTTGAGGTCGGCAAAGCGTTTATTCCTGGATATTTGGAGTTGCTGGCATCTGGAGGCAGCCTTGATCAGGTAGAGGCGTTACGGCAATTTGTAGGCGTCGATATTGAAGACGCTGCCACAATTAAGGGGGCATTAACTTATGTGGAGACGTTGTTAGACCAATTGCAGGCAACGATTTAGCGCGGTGCTAAACGCGATCGCAGGGCTACAAAATGCTCCTAGATCATCAATCTGGGCGCAAATTAGCCATCGCTATTCCAAACCGATTCTATTTCAAGCCGATGTGGCACAACCCGCTATGACCTGCTACGCTTCAAATCGCCTGATCGCTTATTCCTAAGTTCATGCCGCTCGATTTTCGCACTACTAATACGCTCTGGGCATCTGTTTTAGCTGAAACGTTGGCGCGGCTCGGTCTCACAACGGCAGTGATCTGTCCTGGGTCGCGATCGACCCCCCTCGCGATCGCGTTTGCTCAGCATCCTACCATCGACGCAATTCCCATTTTAGACGAGCGATCTGCTTCGTTTTTTGCCTTGGGCATTGCCAAGCGTACCCATCGACCTGTAGTGCTAGTTTGCACGTCTGGCACGGCAGGTGCAAACTTTTATCCGGCGGTGATCGAGGCGCGCGAAAGCCGCGTATCGCTGATGGTGCTGACCGCAGATCGTCCGCCCGAGTTGCGCCATTGCAATGCTGGACAAGCGATCGATCAGCAGAAATTGTTTGGCTCGTATCCCAACTTCTATGCCGAAGTAGCGCTACCCTCGGCTGATGGATCGATGTTGGCCTATTGGCGGCAGACGATCGCGCAGGCATGGCAGCGATCGCACTATCCTATCGCCGGGGTCGTGCATTTAAACGTCCCATTTCGCGAGCCATTGTCGCCGATCGAACCGGAAAAAGGCACAACGCGCACCGTGGAAGTAGCCGCCGACCCCGTTCCCCGCGATTTTTTTGATCACCTCCAATCGGGGACAACTCTGGTGCACCCTACCCCAGCGTTGACGGCAGAATGGAGCACGCCTCTGCAAGCGCAGCGAGGAATTATTATCGCAGGAGTTGCCCAACCAGAGAACCCCACACACTATTGCCGCGCGATCGCATGGCTATCTAAAACCCTGAACATGCCCGTCCTCGCTGAAGGGTTATCGCCCGTCCGAAATTATGCCAGCCTGAATCCTTATCTGATCTCGACCTACGACGCCATTCTTAGAAATGCTGACCTCGCCGAGAAACTAGCCCCAGAGGTGGTGATTCGGATCGGCGATATGCCAACGAGCAAAGAATTACGGCAATGGCTCATTCAGCACCAACCGCATCATTATGTGCTTGATCCAAGCGATCGCAACCTCGATCCGCTCCATGGCAAAACGATTCACCTGCCTTTATCTATCGAATCTTGGGCTACCGAATCTTGGGCTGTCCCCGATCCCCTACCGTTGCACAAATCGGGCTATCTCGACCTCTGGCTCACTGCCGAATCTAAAACTCGATGCGCGATCGATCAGACCTTAGCCTGCGAAGAGGCTTTATTCGAGGGTAAAGCCGCGTGGCTGCTGTCGCAATATCTTCCTGAAAAGACTCCTGTATTTATCTCAAACAGTATGCCAGTGCGAGACGTTGAATCGTTTTGGAAACCGAGCGATCGCGCTATTCAACCCTTTTTCAATCGCGGAGCCAATGGCATCGATGGCACACTATCCACGGCGTTGGGCATTGCCCATCATCAACACGCTGTTTTACTCACCGGAGACCTAGCGCTGCTGCACGACACAAACGGATTTTTGCTGAAGCTGGCGCACGGGCATCTGACGATCGTGCTGATCAACAACAACGGCGGCGGCATCTTCAACATGTTGCCTATCTCCCAATTTGAGCCACCGTTTGAAGAATTTTTTGCCACCCCTCAACATATCAACTTTGCAAGTCTCTGCCACACTTACGGGGTGCACTACGAGCGCATTTCCACCTGGGAGCAGTTTACCCAAAGCTTTGATCTGTTGCCAACCGGAGGAATTCGCGTCTTAGAACTCAAAACCGATCGCTACTACGACACCCAATGGCGCAAAAATAAATTAGGCACATTCGCAACGTTTTAACCCATGACCCATGATTGGCAAACCGCTAAAACCTACGAAGACATTCTCTATCACAAAATAGACGGCATCGCCAAAATTACGATCAACCGACCCCACAAGCGCAATGCATTTCGCCCCAAAACGATCGTAGAACTCTACGATGCCTTTGCTAACGCCCGTGAAGACAGCCGCATCGGCGTGATTCTGCTCACCGGCTCTGGTCCGCACACAGATGGCAAATATGCGTTCTGCTCTGGCGGCGATCAGAGCGTCCGGGGTCACGCTGGATATATTGATGATGCAGGTGTTCCCCGTCTTAATGTGCTGGATTTACAGCGCCTGATTCGCTCTATACCTAAAGTTGTGATTGCCCTGGTCGCGGGCTATGCGATCGGGGGTGGGCACGTTCTACAACTGCTTTGTGACCTGACGATCGCTGCGGACAATGCCATTTTTGGGCAAACCGGACCGAAAGTTGGCAGTTTCGATGGTGGATTTGGCGCAAGCTACATGGCACGCATCGTAGGACAAAAAAAGGCGCGAGAAATCTGGTATCTCTGTCGCCAGTACACTGCCGACCAAGCCTTGGAAATGGGACTGATCAACCGCGTCGTTGCGATCGCACAGCTTGAAGCAGAAGGCATTCAGTGGGCCATGGAAATCTTGGAAAAAAGCCCGATCGCAATTCGCTGTCTCAAGGCAGCGTTCAACGCCGACTGCGACGGACAAGCCGGGCTGCAAGAACTTGCCGGAAACGCCACGATGCTCTACTACATGAGTGAAGAAGGCTCGGAAGGCAAACAAGCCTTTCTTGAAAAACGCCCACCCGACTTTCGTAAATACCCGTGGCTGCCCTAAAAAATCGCACCGTCCAATAAGACAATGCGATTAGCAAAACTTCATACAAATCGACAGAACCCCAAATACGCTAAGAGGCAAACTCATGGCGGCGCTTGACGTCACGCTATACGGGCTGGGAAACAGCAATTTCTGCTTCCTGCAAAACTGTAGTAACCGGAGACTGCGGTACCTCCAGTCGTTCTTGCTGCCACATTGGCAGCCCCTCAAATTCCCAGGCAGGTTCAAACACGGGCGCAGCAAGAGCGCAAGCCTTCCACTGTCCTTGAACAAGCACATTTAACTGAGCGCACTGCCCTCCACGCCTGCCTTGGGGGACATAGTGCCGGCAGTGCCGACAAGCTGAAGTGAAAAAGTCAGAACGTTGCATAGTACAAAATTTTTTAAAGAATTTGAGGGATTAAAAACAAAGCTCATGACCTTGGCGGCTCACGTTTTTTATGACTGATCCCATCGATCAGGGTGAGAATAAAAACCAACAGTCTGGATGTGTCGCAACAATTTTTAACTTATTTTTGCTTCAGCCACTAGAGCATCATTTCCGCTTTCTATTTTGCCTTCTATTTTTTTTGTCATAGCTTCATCAAAAAACTTAGACACTTTATTGTATAAAGAGTTCAGGGTTTCAAACCTAACAGACCGGCTTTAGATTCTTTTTATAATTGTCTTCTAAATAGATATTTTTGAAACTGCTTTGTAGCGCATCGAACAAAAACAAAGAAGGTTTGACGTAAACCGGATGGGGATCAAGAGAAACGCCAAACGCTTGCTTATTTTTCTCAACCTAACTATTTAGAAATAAATAATTTTTATAGGCAATTTTTTCTACAAAAGGTGCTGAGCTTTGTTTCCTTTATATTCCTAAGTATGCTTGTCTAGAGTTTGATAGACCTCTAGTTTAAGGAAGAGATAAAATCCCTTGAAAAGACGGTTTACAGATGTTGTAAACTGTGCTCTTCATGATAGTCGCTGGGCAGAACAGAGCGAACACACCCCCCAACGCTCTAGCTCTCCTAACGGAGTTGGACACTGGCACTGAGGACAGGGTGGCAAATGCTGACTACGCTGTCGAACTTTTTCTAACCATTGTTCAAAAGCGGTTTCTGGGGTGAGACACAGTTGAGCGGAAAGGTGAGAAGACGCTGTTGCCTCTTGCCGGCTGGGGTGATCGCTCCACACTGTCACTGATTCGGCAGGGAGAGCCGGTAAGGGTTGCTGATGCCACTGAGCGGTCGAAAATCGAATGTCTTTGATCGGGGTTGTCAATCGATCGTTCAGTTTTTGCAGAATTTTGGGTCGCTCAAACAGGAGGGTATGAGACCAAACCGGGCTAGAAACCGCTACTTGAAGAATGCCTCGCTGTACAGAAAGCGGACGGGTGTGCTGTGCGATCGCTTTTCCAGAAACCTGCGAACTTACCGCTTCCCCAACACAGGGCATCCAATAGCCTAAAATTTGCTGCAACTGCTGCTGCTCTTGACTCTGAGGTAGCTCATATGCCTGGAAAAGCTGTCGAAGATTCAGCATAGTTTGGCTTCCATAATCTTTCTTGAGGTGCAAGGTAATTTACCAACTCCTGCGTTCACCCCGCTAGGATTTACCAAGGCATCTCCCTACATTCTCCATTCTGACGCAGGCACAAATCTGACGCAGGCACAAACAAAGCAGATCAATCACACAAATCAACTGCTTCATTTTCTAAACCCTGGACTACACTGAATACGCAAACTATCTGGTAAAAATTCGTAATTCACTTCCCGTTAGCTCCGAATTACGAACTACGAATTATCCTGGAGTGCTACATGCATTACGATGCGTCGAGTGAGTCTATCCATCCCAAGCTCCACCGGGCGTTAGACTGCCTAGATGTTCGATTAGAGGACGAATTAACTCGATACCGACGACAGCGATCGGGGCAATCTCTCGCCTCGGTCGTCGCTCCGCCAAAACCCAAACCTGCGAGAAAAGCAACCGACTTTCTTTTGCTCAACGCAGGCACCGCTTCAACGCCTCAGTTAGCGGGTGCTAACGCTGCCCCCAAGGCACTTTCTCAAGATCAAGATAGACCATCGCCAAGCGGTTCTGCTGGCTTAGCGCTGCTTTCTCCAGAATCTGATGTAGAAAATACTACTCTGCCTCAGCCAGAAACAATTGAAACATTCGCTCCGGTTTCCTTGGATCGGCATTCCGATTTGGCTGAATCTGAGCCGCCTGAAACCGATGCTCCTCCCGATGATTATTTAGAATCTTCTGAAGAATTGCTGCGAAGTTTAGCGCGCCAAGAAGCTCAGGTCGAAGTCGAGCGTAGTTTTTTAGAAAGTTTGCTGACTCCGCTTGGGGTTGGCTCTATGCTAACGTTGCTGCTCTCTAGCGCGATGTTTGGTTACGTGATTATGAATCCAGCGAGCCTGCGAAATCTTGGGAACGCCTTTGCTGCGAGACGCGAGGCGATCCCTGTCGCCAAACCCACGGCTGCAAGCTCTTCGAGTAGCAGTGAGATGCCAAACGCTGTGCCGCTAGACTCTCAAGAATTTGTGGATTTAGGACTTAACAATCTCGCTACTTTAAAGAGCGCTCCCCGGGGGGGGAATGCTGCGATTAGCGCTGAGCGCAACTCCGTAGGAACCGCACCTTCGCCCTCTCCCCAACCCTCTGCTGCTCCTAGTGCAGAGTCGTCTAAATCTTCGGGCACCCAGCCAAGCGGCGGCACAGTCACCGCTCTTCCTGCCCCTCGTTTTTCGAGCGCAAGCCCAACGGCAGCTACAGTCACCAATGGTGGGGCTACGTCTGGCATTGCTCAACGGGCAACCCCCCGCCGCGAGGCAGAACCAGTCGCCGCGAGTTCTTCCGCGAACCGTCGATCATCGTCGCAGAGCCGCGATCGCCCTGCGGCGGCTAAACCGTATAATCCGCCGCCCATCAAAAGCTACAGCCCTCCTGATCCCCCTGCTAGATCTGACGCTCAGCCTGTAGACGTTGCCCCAACTTCAGTTAGCCGGACAGGAGCAGGCGGCTACTCTTATAAAGTAGAAATTCCGTTTACGGGCGATCACTCTCTCGACGCGGCTCGCAAAGTTGCCCCCGACGCCTACCTCCGCCCCGATGGAAAAATTCAGCTTGGGGCGGCGCAAAGTCAGGCAGAAGCGCAGCAAAAAGCTCAGGCTTTCCAAGATCAGGGCATTTCAGCAGATATTAATCAACGGTAGAAAAAGCAAATCGGTATCCTGATCAGTGTCCCTACGGTAGTATTGAGAATAATCGGCAAGCGGAAACAGGAAGCGGAATATTTGGGGCGCAACGCTTTACCCCATACCCCACCCCCCTATCCCACCCCACCTACCGGAGATCTGCTATGGGACTGTTTGATCGAATCTGGCGTGCCATTCGTGCCAATCTCAACGACTTCATCGGACAGATGGAAGATCCAGAAAAAATTCTGGAGCAAGCCGTGTTAGATATGCAGGATGAGTTAATTCAGCTTCGTCAAGCGGTGGCCCATGCGATCGCAACCCAAAAACGCACGGAACGCCAAGCCTCTCAAGCCCGTTCTACCTCTGAAGAATGGTATCGCCGTGCTCAGCTTGCCCTGCAAAAAGGTGATGATGCCCTCGCTCGTGAAGCCCTAACTCGCCGCAAGTCTTATCTAGACACTGCCGAAGCGATGGAAGCGCAGCTAGGTCAGCAATCTGGCGTGGTGGCTGGGCTAAAGCAAAACATGCTGAAACTAGAGAGCAAAATTCAGGAAGCGAAAACGAAAAAAGATCTCTACATCGCCCGGGCACGGTCTGCAAAAGCCTCGGTTCAAATTCAAGAAACGCTTGGTCGGGTGGGAACGGGTAGCGCCATGAATGCCTTTGAGCGCATGGAAGATAAAGTGCTGCAACTG
Organism: Myxacorys almedinensis A; assembly: GCF_010091945.1. Lineage (GTDB taxonomy): Bacteria > Cyanobacteriota > Cyanobacteriia > Leptolyngbyales > Leptolyngbyaceae > Myxacorys > Myxacorys almedinensis. The sequence goes on along the minus strand of NZ_WVIE01000005.1, from coordinate 159,901 downwards.
GAGGCAAATTCAGCCGCGATCGCAGAACTTGGCAGCACCGACCTTGAGAAACGGATCGAGGCGCTGGGCGAAGCCGATGAAATTGATGCAGAACTTGCCGCCATGAAGCATCAGCTATTAACGGGTGGGCAATCGACTCAACTCCCTCCGGGTCAGTAGTCCAATTCAAAATTAAAACCTGTTATCGTTTGAATCTTTACTCCTTTGATTGGTATCGCTCAATTGTTATCGCTGGCAGCGATCGCTATGACTACAACCCTTACAACGAAGCTCCATGCATTTGTTCAGCAAGGCATAAGCTGGGAAAAATTCAAAGCCATTCAACACAGCTTTGAAGGGATTCCAAACGTTCGTTTGTCTTACTGCCAGGGAGAACTAAACATCTTGCCCATTTCAGAAGAGCATGAAGAATTTAGTGCAATCATTGGGCTGCTGCTAGGAATATACTTTGAAGAATTTGGCATTGAGTTTTTCCCTAGCGGCAGCTACTCGCAAATTGTCGCCGAGAAAGTAGAGTTTCAGTCTGATTTGTCCTATTGCTTGCAAACCAAGAAACCCATCCCTGACTTATGTATCGAGGTCGTCTTTTCGAGTGGTAGCATCAACAAACTTAAAAAGTACGAGATGAGAGAGGTTCCAGAGGTTTGGTTTTGGGAAGATGGGCTTTTTTCTCTGTACCGATTGCAATCAACTGGGTACGATCGCATCTCTCAAAGCGAAGCCTTGCCAGACTTGGATCTGGATCTGCTGACCCGATCTGTCTTGATTCACTCCAAGGTTCAAGCAATGAGAGAGTTTCGGAGCGCTCTTCGGCTTTATCAATAAATTTTTGTCAAAATTAAAGTGTGAACTCTAATTACGGGAAAAAATTGGTTCAGTTCCCCGAACCTAGTTGAAAATTCTAAACTAGGAGAGAGCTTGTTCAAGTTGCGTGTCTTGAAGCTACCGACGGTATTTCTGCCAGTAGTGGTGAGCATAGCAATCCTTACGTTATCGTCCTGGTTTCTGCAAATTTTTAAATAGGTTCTTAATTTAGAAAGTGTGGGCTAACGTAGGGGTCAACGGCATACTTAATGTAGAAACGCCAAAAGGAAAACAAAATTATGGGGTTATTTGATCGTATCAGCCGTGTGGTTCGCTCGAATGTCAATGACATGGTGAGCAAAGCGGAAGATCCAGAGAAGATGCTTGAGCAGGCTGTGATCGAGATGCAGGAAGACCTGGTGCAACTGCGTCAGGCGGTTGCCACGGCGATCGCAAGCCAAAAACGTACCCAGCAGCAGCACAACCAGGCTCAATCCGAATCGAACAACTGGCAGCAACGCGCCCAACTCGCCCTGCAAAAAGGCGATGAAACTCTTGCCCGCGAAGCCTTACAGCGCAAGAAGACCCACACCGAAACCGCCAATGCTCTCAAAGGTCAACTCGATCAGCACTCTACGCAGGTTGAGACCTTAAAGCGGAGCTTGATTGCTCTAGAGGGCAAAATTTCGGAAGCGAAGACCAAGAAAGACATGCTGAAAGCCCGTTCTAGCGCTGCCAAAGCCCAAGAGCAACTGCAAGGCATGGTTGGCAACATGGGCACGAGTTCTGCCATGGCTGCCTTTGAGCGGATGGAAGAAAAAGTGTTGCAGTCGGAAGCGAGAGCGCAGGCAGCAGGCGAATTGGCGGGGTCTAGCCTCGAAGCGCAGTTTGCTCAACTCGAATCGGGCGATGTCGATCTTGAACTTGAAGCGATGAAGCAACAGATGCTGGCAGGGTCATCTCAGCCGCAAGCTGCGTTGCCAGGAGAAGCGGCTCCGCAAGCTCAGACTCAAGCACCCAAGGATGCGGCGGTCGATCCTGAACTCGAAGATCTCAAAAAGCAGCTAGATAATCTCTAGAGACAGCCGATCCTCTTCGTTAATATTTCTTGTCAAGCCTTAGCTTTCCGTCTACGAAGGGGAGAGCTAGGGCTTAAAATTATGTAAAGCAGTTGTTAAGTATTGGATGCAGTATGAGTAGCGTTCGCGTCATTACAGATCCCGACTTTAAGGCAGAAGTTCTCGATGCCGCTCAGCCTGTACTCGTGTATTTCTGGGCATCGTGGTGCGGTCCGTGTCGGTTGATGGCTCCGTTGGTGGATACCGTTGCCGATCGGTACAGCGATCGCATCAAAGTGATCAAAATGGAAGTCGATCCAAATCCCGAAACAGTGGCTCAATATAAAGTTGAAGGCGTTCCGGCGTTCCGACTGTTTCAAAATGGAGAAATCAAGAAATCGACGGAAGGCGCGATTAGTAAACAAAAACTCGAAGAGCTAGTGACCCAAAATCTACTGACCGCATAAGTTACGAACTCAGCTATGCACTTTGCCAACCGCTTAGAGTCGCTTCGATCTAACGTGTTTGCGGATATGGATCGGGCGAAAGCCAACGCCAAAGCCGCTGGACGAAACATCATTGATTTGTCGCTGGGATCGTCTGATCTCCCTGCTGAGGCACATGTGATCGATGCGATCGCGGTGTCGCTTCACGATCCAACCACGCACGGCTATCTGCTGTTCAACGGCACTCAAGCGTTTCGGCAAGCGGCAGCCACCTGGTACCGCGATAAATTCGGCATTCCGGTTGATCCAGAAACCGAAGTTCTAGCGCTCATTGGCTCTCAAGAAGGAACCGCGCATTTACCGTTAGCCGTTCTCAATCCCGGAGATTTTGCGCTCTTGCTAGATCCGGGCTATCCATCTCATGCCGGGGGGGTGTATTTGGCAGGGGGGCAAATTTACCCGATGCCGCTTTTGCCTGAAAATGGCTTTCTGCCAGTGTTTGAGGAGATTCCAGAGGCGGTTTTAGCGCAGTCGCGGATGATGGTGTTGAGCTATCCGCACAATCCGACCAGCGCGATCGCGCCCCTTTCCTTTTTCAAAAAAGCCGTTGCCTTTTGTCAGCATCACAATCTCGTTTTAGTGCACGATTTTCCCTACGCTGACCTATATTTTGGCGAAACCCCCGTTCCATCGGTGCTGCAAGCTGACCCTGAAAAAACGGTGTCGATCGAATTCTTCACAATGTCGAAGTCCTATCACATGGGCGGGTTTCGGGTCGGCTACGCTATCGGCAATGGCGAACTCATCCGGGCATTGCGGCAAGTCAAAGCAGCCGTAGACTTTAACCAGTATTTGGGAATTTTGAACGGTGCGATCGCGGCTCTATCTGGCTCTCAGACGAGCGTCCATCAAGGGGTAGAAATCTTTCGTCGCCGTCGTGACACCTTCATCGCTGCCCTTGATCAGATTGGGTGGCATGTTCCAACTCCAGAAGCAACGATGTATATTTGGGCAAAACTACCGCCCCCTTGGATGTCCGATTCGATTCGATTTAGCACAGAGCTTGTACAGGCAACGGGTGTAGCGGTTTCGCCGGGGGCAGGGTTTGGAAAATCGGGGGAAGGATATGTGCGGTTTGCCCTGGTTCATGAACCCAAAATTTTAGAGGAAGCCGTTGATCGGATCGCGACATTTCTCTAAGCTGCGCTGAACTTCATGCAGTCTTGATACTTTCGGAAAATACTTAGCCTTGGCTTTGTTATTTCTGGACTCAACTTGTCTAAACTAAAAGACGACAGTCCTAGCTCTACAGAGCGGTTAAAGTCAGAATTCGGTTCAGTATCTTGGGGTATCTACCGTTCTAAAGTGTGAAGTTTAAGTTCGATTTGCAGTGTATTTCTGTAGACTCACACACTTTCGCGCCTAATCATCGTCTCTGCCCCGGTTATGAAAGAACGATCGTTGCCCAAAGTTTACCTCCTGACGGCAGTTTTTTCCTGTGTTTCTGGGATAACTGCTTCCGCTCATGCTGGAACATTAGCGAGTCTTGGTGTTCAGCACGCTACACCGTATGATGAGTACGTTCAAAGCGTGGCGCGTCAGAAAGAATCTCACTCTTCGACGGAAGAATTTTCACCTCAGCACCTGCTTCAAGCAGACATCAGCCCTTTACTAGTTGTTCAGCAAACGCTAAGTAGCGAAGCACCCCGTGTCAATTCGTTGCGTGAAGCTCGCCTAAATGATGAGGTGATCATCAAATCAGAAGTGCCGCCAGCACCTGAGCGAGTCGAGATTCCTGAGCCGTCTGTAGTGTTGGGGTTGGTCACAACTGCGGCAATTTTTACCCTCACCCGTCGGCGCAGATTTTACCAACAGAAAAACGACTGAAGCATCTTATGCTCTCTGCTGTGCGTGAGGCAAGATTCGTTCTTTGGCGGCTTTTCTTATGCTTTTCTTATGCGATCGCATTGAGCAACGCCTGCAACTTTAACTGCACTTCTGCCAGTTCTTTCTTAGGATTCGAGCCTGCTACAATGCCCGCCCCGGCAAACAATCGCGCTTGGCATCCCTTGATTAGGGCAGAGCGAATGCCCACTGCAAACTCACCGTTGCCCCGGTGATCTACCCACCCGATTGGGGCAGCATACAGCGATCGCTCAAACGATTCAAAGCGGCGAATCTGCTCACATGCCAACGTTCTGGGCGCACCCGCAACGGCAGGCGTCGGATGAAGCTCTGCCACAGCATCTAGCAGATGAACGTCTGACAACACCCTCGCCCGAATCGGTGTTTGCAAATGTTGAATGTTGGATAGCTGGAGCAATCGAGCCGGGGCAAGGCGAGGAGACAATCCTAACGTTTTCAAGTGCTGCATGATGGAGTCGATCACCACCTGATGCTCATAAATTTCTTTCTGGCTGTTGAGCAAACTGTTTGCCAGCCAAGCGTCTTCTATAGGAGTTTTGCCCCGTGGGGCTGACCCAGCAAGGGCATCGGTGGTCAGCGTACGGGTTGCGGAGACCTCAGCGATCCGCACAAGCCGCTCAGGGCTAGCCCCAATGAAGGTTGAACCGTTGCCATTACTAGTTGAAAAGATATAGCAGTTTGGATACAGCTTTTGAAGATTGCTCAGCGAAGCAACTAAATTCAGCGGCAATGGAGAAAAGATATCCAACGCCTGCGCCAACACTACTTTATAGAAATGATCTGCTTGAATCAGATCTAAAGCAGAACAAACCGAAGCGATAAATTGATCAGGGGGCGCTACAAACTTTTGTTGAAAAAAGGTCTTCGTGGCATCACTTAAATTTACAACTTCATATCGCACCGCTTGAATTTTTTGCAAGGTTTGCCAGAGTTTTCTAACAGCGAGATCAGGATCAAAATCGGCATCAATCACTACATTTGCAACTACTGTGTAGCGATCGTTTGGATCTTGAAGGCACCAATTTGATCTATTCTCTAAATCGCTGAATCGAGCAATTTGCCAGGCTGGTAGGAAAACGGAAGCGGCTGGAAATGCCTCTTCTTCACTAGTATCAAAAAAAGAGAAATTGCAGAAGAAATGTGCTCCAGAAAATGGCGCGTTTAAGTCTCCAAATTGAGTTGTTTTTGCTAATGCTGTTTCAATAAACTCTTTGGCTTTAATAAACCGTCGAGCGCCTTCTGTCTTTAACTGCAATGCAATATCAAATCCTAAAATTGCTTCTTGGTGACCGCTTTTCTCGAAATAAAAATGGCGTTGATTTGGCTTAATAATAGAATTTAAAACGGCTAGCAAATCGACTGATTCGATAGTTAGAGAAATACTAGCAATGCGTTGTTCTTGATGGTCAGAAAGAGACTCTTTGCAGGTAAGTAAAAACTGATATAGGTCTTTATAGGTAGGACGTTGATCGAGTTGATACTGAATAGCTGTCATGAGAAAACAAATCTAAAGGTCGGCGTTAATGAACTCAAGATTGGCAGAGCTAGATCGCGAAAATGATGCGATTCGCTCTACAAAGCTCTAGAGAATTTTGAAATTTGCAAAGCGAAGTCAACTGCGATCGCACTCGCGCTATTAGCTGATCTTAATCGACTCGGTGATTTCCGTTGCCTAAACTGCTACTGTGTGAGGAGGTTTCTTGCCCTTACCCTTAGCTTAAAGCGATCGGGCGGCACAACCGTTATACCCGTAGATTTGGCTACATAAAACAGTTCTACTTTGTTTGCAATTCGTAACAAGACAACACCGTTGCCAACCCAAGTTTCATCTCAAACATCGGCGCAACGATTAGCAACCCTCTGCCGATGCAACTCCGGTGATTGCTCGGAACGTTGTTCGCGAAACGATCGCTAGCTAGCCGCCCAGTTGATCCACTGTTTATCCACCGTGCATCTACCGTGCATCAACTGTGTATCAACTGAGATTCAATTTCACGAGGATAAATTAACCAGACTCGTTGCGTTGGTTGCGATAGGGTTTGCACTAACGGCGATAATTCATTAATTTCCTGCAATCCCTTTGTGGTTTGAATGTTGATGCCTTTGTGATAGAGCGTATAGCCGCGACTGACCGCCACTCTGAGACCCGTATAGTAGCTAGGGTCAAGTCCTGCTTGACTCAGCCAATGACAAGCTTTCTCTAGAAGTGTGGCGCGATCGCGCTCATCCAACGGTGTCACATCTAGCGCTTTCAGCAAATCGCGATCCAAAAATCGGCGGCACAGATCAGAAAGCACCGGATCATCTTGATGTTGCCAGCGCTGAAGATGATAGACAAATACTCCATCATCTGTCGCCAAATATTGCTCTAACGACGGAGCCTCATTGCCGAGCCAAGCGTTAACGTTTTCGTCAGCCACTAATGTTCCCGTTTGAAATTGGTGTTTTGCTCGTTCAAAAATCTTAGACAGCACCCACGTTGCCGCAATATTTTTGTGATGGTTGTAGACTTGGGCGTACATAAAATAGCGGACAACTAGATAATGTTCGATCGCAGCGATGCCTTTTTGGGCGACCACAAGCTGCTGGCTTACCAAGTCGTAGCGCAGTGCCATCAAGATTCGATCGAGGTCAATTTTGCCGTACGATGCGCCGGTGAAATAGCTATCGCGCATCAAATAATCCAAGCGATCGCAGTCTAACTGACTCGACACCAACTGCCAGACAATTGGCAAAGGATATTTTTTCAGATAAACCTGCTCAATCTGATGCAGCAAGGTTGGCGAAAACTGATCCAACAATTGCCGAATCGGGGCAGATTCGCTTAAAATCCGCCGCGACCAATGCTCGTGATCGCAGCCAAAAATTTCTTCTGCCGTGTGACTAAACGGACCGTGCCCAATATCGTGAAGCATCGCCGCACACAACACGACCGGACGGTGAGGCAACAGTTGCGGGTAGTCTTGCCCAATGCGATCGAAAGCTCGACGGGCAACCGCCATCACACCGATGGAATGGGTAAACCGCGATCCTTCTGCCCCATGAAAGGTAAGACTCGCCGGACCAAGCTGCCGAATTCGCCGCAATCGTTGAAAAGCAGGGGTATCGATCAGTTTGATCAGCAGCGCTTCGGTTGGGTCGTTGCTGTTGAGCGCGATCGCACCATGCAACGGATCGTGATAAACCCGCTCAAATCCCACAGGTTAGCCCTCAAGTGGTTCCGGCAACAAGAGCCTCTGAGGTGACAGTCTCGATTGCCGCTTGATACTGATTATCGACTGCCGTTCCAATTTGGTCGAGGTTAACGGGATGATCGAGCGCCACAACCCGATCGGGCTTGATGCCCAATTTATTGATGTCTGTATGACTAGGCGTTTCGTATTTAGCCACCGTGACGGCTAATCCTGCACCATCCGACAGGTCAAATAGGGATTGGATTAAGCCCTTGCCAAACGTTTTTTCGCCAACAACGGTTGCCCGTCTGTTGTCGTGCAGTGCCCCTGCCAAAATTTCGCTGGCACTCGCGGTTCCCTGATTAACTAATACAACCAGCGGATCGTCGGTTAACGCACTTCCCACGGCTTCAAAACTGCCGATCGTGCCCTGGCGATTGACGGTATACACGATCGTGCCTTCGTTGAGCCAAAGCCGAGCAATTTCAACTCCAGCGTTGAGCAACCCACCCGGATTATTTCGTAAATCAAGAATATAAGCCTCTGCGCCTTGCTTTTCCAGCGATGCGATCGCGTGGGCAACTTCCATCGTGGCATTGGCGTTAAACTGGCTCAGCTTGACGTACCCGACTTTCTTTCCACTCGCTTGAGGGCGCAGTTCTGCAACAACAGGATTAAGGGCAATGCGATCGCGCACCAGCACCATCTCCTGCGCTGCCTGTCCCTCTCGCGCCACCGTCAGCGTCACCTGACTGCCGATCTTGCCGCGCATTCGCTCTGCCGCTTCATCAAGGCTCAAGCCCTCTGTCGAAACGCCATCAATCTTGAGAATCGTATCTGCCACCTGAATCCCAGACTTCGCCGCCGGAGATCCCTCGATCGGCGCGATCACCTTGAGCAGCTTTGTCTCTAAGTCGAGGGCAATTTGCAACCCAACCCCCGTTAATTCTCCAGACGTCGTTGTTTGCAGACTCCGATACTGATCGGGCTTTAGCAGACGGGTAAAGGGGTCATCCAAAACCGCCAGCATTTGCGCGATCGCGGCATAGGTCGCCTCGCGATCGGGCAACGGCTGTCTCAGATACTTTTCTCGCAGCCCCCACCAGTTTTTATGGTTAAATGTCGAATCAACGTAGGCACGATCAATAATTCGCCACGCTTCGTTGAGGAGCTTTTGATCGTCGGTTAAAGCGTTGGCTGGAGACACCACTCCAAACGCGATCGCGACCGACAGAACCCCAATGATCAGTAAGCGAAACCCAGAAAAACGTCTTCCCATAGCAGTCGATCGTAACGTGAAATAGTTAAGCCGTGTAATCTGCTTTACTTTGACAGAGATTTCCACCGCTTGCAAAACTTTAATTAGAGGAAATCTTTCTTCACAAATCATTAAGCATTGGGAATGGCTCGAATCTTTGTCTCAAACCTCTCAATTACCGTCCAATTGCCTCTTTCCAAGGTGTAATCGTCTTTACTCCTGTGTTACATTTTTTATGAACAGCAATCATTTTTAGGAACGCTTGCTTTATGGCAAATGTGTACGACTGGTTTGACGAGCGCCTTGAGATTCAAGCGCTTTCGGAAGACATAACCAGCAAGTACGTGCCGCCTCATGTCAATATCTTTTACTGCCTGGGCGGAATCACGCTAACTTGCTTTCTCATCCAGTTCGCCACTGGATTTGCGATGACGTTCTATTACAAGCCTACTGTGGCAGAAGCGTTCACCTCCGTTCAGTACATCATGAATGATGTCAATTTCGGCTGGCTGATTCGCTCGGTTCACAAATGGTCTGCCAGCATGATGGTGCTGATGATGATTCTGCACACCTTCCGGGTATATCTGACGGGTGGCTTTAAAAAGCCCCGTGAGTTGACCTGGGTTACAGGCGTCATTTTAGCTGTAATTACGGTTTCCTTCGGCGTAACGGGCTACTCTCTACCTTGGGATCAGGTTGGCTACTGGGCAGTCAAAATCGTGTCGGGTGTGCCTGAAGCGATTCCAGTTGTGGGCACTCTGATTGCAGATTTGCTCAGAGGGGGTGCAAGCGTTGGTCAATCGACCCTCACTCGCTACTACAGCGCCCACACCTTTGTGCTACCTTGGCTGATCGCCGTGTTTATGCTGGCGCATTTCTTGATGATTCGGAAGCAAGGTATTTCTGGTCCGTTGTAATGCTTGACGGTATTCGTCGCGTTACAGGTTCAAGAATTTTCTCTTTGGTTTTATCCTAAAGAATCCTTGCTTGCTGTTTTTCCCCTGCTGACTTCTGACCTTTAAGGAGAGCCTTTACAGATGGCAACCGTTAAGAAGCCGGATCTAAGTGATCCGCAGTTAAGAGCTAAGTTGGCGAAGGGCATGGGTCACAACTATTATGGTGAACCTGCTTGGCCCAACGACCTGCTCTACATTTTCCCGGTCGTGATTTTAGGGACGATCGCGCTTTGCGTTGGTTTGGCAGTCCTCGATCCTGCGATGATCGGTGAGCCTGCCAATCCGTTTGCGACCCCCCTCGAAATTTTACCTGAATGGTATTTGTACCCTGTGTTCAACATTCTGCGCCTTGTGCCAAACAAGTTGCTGGGTGTGGTTCTGATGGGTTCTGTGCCGCTAGGGTTGATTGTGATTCCGTTTATTGAGAATGTGAACAAGTTCCAAAACCCGTTCCGTCGTCCGGTTGCAATGGCTGCTTTCCTGTTTGGAACGGCTGTTACAATGTGGCTCGGAATTGGCGCAACCTTCCCGGTAAGCCAAGGGTTGACCCTCGGTTTGTTCTAAATCTTTTTTCGCAAAACAATTTGTGTGCCTGCTAAAAATCTTGAGCCGTTCAAGGTGTTTGGCAGGCTCTATTTTTTTGATTGTTACTATTTTTTTTGATCGTTAAAATACTTACATGATGTGGAGAAGATTTCAATGACTTCCCAAACGATTTCCGCTCAAGAGCAGGGCTACTACACGCCTGAAGAGTATTTAGAGTTAGAAAGAAACGCTGAGTTTAGAAGTGAGTATGACGATGGAAAAATTACGCCAATGACAGGTGGAACAACAAATTACAACCGACTTTCCCTCAATTGTGCCCTTGCTTTAAGCTTAGGGTTGAAAGGGCAGGATTATTCTGTTTTTATGGCAGACGTGAAATTATGGCTGCCTAAATCTCGAAAGTTTCGTTACCCTGACGTTATGGTTGTGGCTGGACAGGTTGAATACTACAACGATCGCAAGACAACTATCACGAATCCTCAAGTGATTATCGAAGTCTTATCTGATTCAACAGAAGACTTTGACCGAAATGGAAAATTCACACTGTATCAATCGATTCCAACGTTTCAGGAATACATTTTGATTGATCAGAATCAAATTGCGATCAATCAATTCTTCAAAACAGGGCACAAGCGCTGGACGATTGATCAGTACGATAAGCAAGATTCTGAACTGGTGCTGAAGTCGTTTGCGTTGAAGATCGCGATTAGCGCAGAGCGCAACTCCGTAGGAACCGCAGATCTTTACGAAAAAATAGACTTTGCTAACAACGCTTAAAGCGGTTCAAGATCTCGTCCTGAACCGCTTATGGATACCGGATTGAATCTGTCTGGCACTGCGATCGCAGGCTAACTCGATCTGCTATCCCATTCCGGGAATCAGTCCGCCGCTCAGTTGCTTTAGGGCGCGAGTCGCAACATCTGCATAGCGCAACTCACCACACATGATTTTGCCCAATCGATCCGTTGCAGTCGGACGCTTTACGCCTACTTTATAGCCAATTCCTGGTACACGGTAGAACACGCCTGCTAAGCGTTGTGCCCACGCCATATCACTCCCCCACTCTTGCCCAATCGTGGTGGTGTAGGTTGCTAGGGCATTCCCATTGCCAGCCAACGCTTGATCGATGGCTTCGGCTGCCTTCATGCCCGTAAACATCGACGGGCGAATTCCTTCCGCTGTCATCGGATCTACGATCGCAGCCGTCTCTCCTGCCAATAGCGCATTCCGAGTATGGAGCGCTTCATTGCCATCCCAAAACGCGATCGGGTGCTGGTGAATTTGCACCCCAGCCGGGTTGATGTTTGCCGCCTTGGCATACGTTAGCAGAGCGGACTTGAGATCCACCCCGTCTCCGCCCCGAAAGGTTGCGGTGCCTGCCGAGAAGCCATCTGCTTTGGGAAGATTCCAGATAAAGCCATTTTTAACCATGCCAAAGTCAAACTGTGCCGATTCCCCGTCGGCATGAGGCACTTCCATTACGGCTCCCAGGCGGGTTTTGCGCTCTTTAAACCCTAGCCACTTCGCCATGGGACCCTTAGCACCATCCGCTGCAATCAGGTAACGTGCTTCAAGAGTTCCATTGGCAGTAGTGACTTGCCAGTGATCGCCCTTAAACTCAATGCCAGTAACCGCCGTGTTGTCACGCAGTTCTGCACCGATCTGCTGAGCCTGCTTGATTAAGAAGTGATCAAATTCGTCGCGACGTACCATCCACATCGGCTCTGGAGTGTTGAGCGTTGCATGAACAGGATCACCGAGTTTCCAGGTATAGCGAATGGTGTTGACCTTGCGAGAAATCACAGGACTGAAATCGAAATCAAACCATTGCGCGATCGCGGGGGATACTCCACCACTGCACGCCTTGTATCGGGGAAGCGCATCCTTTTCTAGCACTAGCACTGAGCGACCCCGTTTAGCAAGATGATAAGCAGCAGTTCCTCCGGCAGGCCCGGCTCCGACGACAATACAATCAAACATGCTGAGACTTCACTCCTAACGACTTCAACTTCTCATGTAGCTTATTCAAACACTAACACCCATAATCCGAACGTTTAGAGATGGGTTTAGGAATTGCTCACACACGTATCTGTCAGACAAGCTCAATTCGCCTAAAGCAATGTAACGTGTTTTATGTTTTTTAACATACATTGTTTTTCGGCGGTGCTAAATCTGAGTATGCATCGCAGATCTGCCCTCTCCCTAGCCCTCTCGCAAAAGGAGAGGGAACAAGAATTTTAGCTTCCTTCTCACCAACTCTTCTCCTTGGGGAGCAGGGCAAATCCTACTTGCATTCAGCAACGCCTGTTTTTCTTGTATGAATTTTCTACAAGGTTTGAGTTTATTTGTTCAAACAAAAAGCTATGGCTATAAACCGTTGAGACATAGGGCTACCATCGTTTTTAGATAACTCATACATGAATAGCTTTTAATAGGTTCTCTGCGATCGCACACAATTCTTCGTGGCACTTTCCATTACTTGCTAAGATGCCGCCCCATTGGCTCACCTCTTCGCGGTTGTATTGCAGTGGCGAACCATCGAAGTGGGTAAATTTTCCTCCCGCTTCTGTGAGAATTAATTCGGGTGCTGCAAAGTCCCAATCTTTGGGGGCAGAGTTTCCAGACAGAGACAGGTATAGATCGGCGGATTGCTCTGCGATCGCGGCAATCTTACAGCCGACGCTGCCCATTTGTTTTTGCCCCTTGCAGGGAAAGCGTTCCAGCAATTTCGCAAACCGTTGATCTCGGTGGCTTCGGCTTGCCACGAGGGTGAGTGTTTCGGGTTGAGATTGGGTGGAAACGTGGAGCGGTTTTGGGGATTGATGGCGAGTTTCAACGAATGCCCCGCCGTTGCGTGTGGCGTAATAGAGTTTATCGAGTTCGGGGCAAGCGACGATCGCCAGCACCGGACGACCTTGATGGGTTAATGCTATGTGAACCGCATATTCTCCGGTACGATTGATGAAATCTTTTGTGCCATCGAGCGGATCAATAATCCAGACCCACGGTTTGCCTAAGCGATCGGAGGCGGGTTGAGCGGCAAAGGTTTCTTCGCTGAGGTAAGCAAACTCTTGGAGTCCGAAGGTGGCTTGCAAGTTGTTGAGAATGTAATGATTGGCGGCAAGATCGGCAGAGGTAACTGGACTATCGCCTGACGTTTCAATCGCAAACGAGGAGCGTTGAGCGTTGAGCAAAATGTCGGCGGTTCCCCAGCCGATCGCACATGCGATCGCTAAAATTTCATCCAATCGGTCGTGTACGCTCACGGATGTTTCTCCTCGGTGGTGTCTTGGCTCTGCTCTAAACTCCGGTCGTAAGTTGCTCTGTTTTAGAAGCCGCGATCCAATAACACCGACAACTCCACAGCAACGCTGCACCTACCGCTAAATAGATCAGTCCGCGAATTTCATAACTCACGCCTGCTTTCCTCAATGCCAATCCGATCGTCATCATCAGGATAATTAACCCGATTGTTTTCACGCCAAACATTTGAAACACACTTTTGAATGGATTTGGCTCGTGTAACGTATCGACTCTTTCAATCACACGACTCGCTGTTTTATCAAGCACGAGTTTTCCTTTGAGCACTCCAACAGACAGCGCGATCGCGCCTACCCCTAAATGTTTTGCGTCTAAAAAGCCCAAGTAAGGAAACTGAAACCAAAATTTCATGCCCATCGTGAGCAATCCTGTGCCTACTAGTGTCCAAATGGCGGCAGCGATCCAGAGGTGCTGACGACGGCTTAAACCAAGCTTGAGTGGAGTGCTTTCCATAATCGGATGCCGGTACACAGTTTTCCTATTATACGGAGGTTGGTCTCATCCACTGCCGGGTTCCAAAGAATTGACACGCACGAGCGGCAATTTGAGCAGATTGCACCAAGGCTTGCTTAAAGTTTGTTTGCAAGATGAAATGACAGAATGCACCGTGAAAGATGTCGCCCGCGCCTAACGTATCGATGATAGGAACGTGAGGAACTTGAATGGATCCGCTTTCGCCATGGCTCAGGAGCGCGATCGCATCTCCTCCATTCGTCACCGCAATGTGCTCAATTCCAAACTTGGAAAGATAGTTCATCACCTCTTGCGTCGTTTTGCACCCAGGCGGATAGAAATTTGCAGAACAAATCGCGTAATCAACCCACGGCAGAACCGTTTCAAATCCAGGTTTCCAGCTTCCGCCATCCATCACCACCGGGATTTTTTGATCCTGCGCCGATTGTGCACTTCCACCGGAAGCTTGCTTTGCACTTCCACCGGAAGCTTGCTTTGCAATCGCGGCTCCAATCTCCATCTGATGTCCATCGACTAATACCACGTCAACGCCTGCTAAAACGTTGGGCGGAATCTGCTCCCGTCCGATCTGAAACTTGACCGCATTGATCGATACCACGGCTCGTTCACCCGTCGATCGCGTCACCAGAATCGATGAGACGGGGGGGGATTCGGTGCGCGTTGGCGCGAGATCTGCGATCGCAACTCCCCATTCTTGCAATTCTGTCACAATCAAATGAGCAGTCGGATGAGTTCCGATCGCACCCATCACCACTACCTGGTTTTCGAGGTGTTGAAACGCCACCGCCGCATTGGTTGCCGGGCCTCCTGCCGACGTTAGGGCATCGATCGCCACAATCTTCTGGTTTCGATTGGGCAATTGCTCGACTAAATAAATCAAGTCCAGCGTCACCATTCCAACAAACAGCCCCTTGCTCATTGCTTGTATGATCCTAGAATGACTGGCACACTTTACATCGTTGGCACTCCGATCGGCAACTTAGAAGATATGACGTTCCGAGCGGTACGCATTTTGCAAACCGTCGATCTGATTGCTGCCGAAGATACTCGTCACACTGGAAAGCTTTTACATCATTTTCAAATCAAAACGCCGCAGATCAGCTATCACGATCACAACCGTACGACTCGCACGCCAGAGTTACTAAGTCGCTTACAGCAAGGCACATCCATTGCCCTTGTGACTGACGCTGGAATGCCTGGAATTTCTGATCCAGGATACGAATTGGTGAAAGTGTGTGCAGATGCAGGCGTGTTAGTTGTGCCA
This sequence comes from Myxacorys almedinensis A, assembly GCF_010091945.1. Classification (GTDB taxonomy): domain Bacteria; phylum Cyanobacteriota; class Cyanobacteriia; order Leptolyngbyales; family Leptolyngbyaceae; genus Myxacorys; species Myxacorys almedinensis. The sequence goes on along the minus strand of NZ_WVIE01000005.1, from coordinate 144,675 downwards.
ATTCCAGGAGCAAGTGCGGTGATCACAGGATTAAGCGCATCAGGATTGCCCAGCGATCGCTTTGCCTTTGAAGGCTTCTTGCCTGCGAAAGAAAAAGATCGCCGCGCTCAGCTAGAGGTGTTACGCTCTGATCCTCGAACGCTGATTTTTTATGAAGCTCCCCATCGAGTCCTAAAGACACTTCAGGATATGGCAGAGGTGATTGGACGCGATCGCGCCATTACGATCGCACGAGAACTCACGAAGCTGCATGAAGAATTTTGGCGCGGCACAGTTGGAGATGCGATCGTCAAGATCAGCGATCGCGATCCTCAAGGCGAATTTACGCTCATTCTATCGGGCGCATCCCAAACCACAGTCCCCTTATCCGAAGAGACTTTAAAAACCGAATTACACAGTTTGCTGAATCAAGGCATGTCTCGGTCTGAAGCGAGTCGTCAGCTTGCCCAACAAACTGCTTTACCCAAAAGACAGATTTACCAACTCGCTCTCCAAATCAAAGATGACGATCTCAACCAGTGAGCCGATTTATGTTTCGTCTGTGGACTCGCGCCCTGCTTTTACAGACGCTACAAACTGGCGCACTGCTCTGACTACAGTGAGATCATCCGTTGTTTCAAGCATTTGCACCCATTCATTGAGTTTATCTGTCGTGATGATCGGAAACGCTTTGCTGATTGCAACGTTGGCATATTGAGCATCACGCAGCACTCGAATCGTTACCGTTCCAGATTGAAACGTCCAAAGCTTAGGAAAGCCGAAAGCTTGATAGATCTTCAGCTGTTGGAGGAGCGACTGGTGATGTCTACTTCGATCGCGAGATCTGGAGGGAGGTCATTAGGAATGGTTGGATTCAGCCCCACAATGCGATCAGCGTTCTGAATGTAGAAGCAGCTATCGGGTTCGATGCCGCGATCGAGGTCTTCGCGCTCAAACCGAGTCGATTCTAGCTCTCGTAATTGCATATCTAATGCTTCAGCGATCGTTCGGAGTTTGCGAAGCGATCGCAACGATGATTTTTGCCAGTAAGCGATTGACAAGTTCGTGGAGTTGACTCGGCATTGTCAGCGTCAGCGTTCCTTGATTGTAGGCAAACCGAGTGGCGCGATTGTCTCCCAATTCGAGCAGCCATGCTTGATATTGTGTCCAACTCACCTCAGAAAGCAAAATGGAACTTCTGGGAGCAAGCTGGATTTGGCTAATGTGAAGCAGGGTAGAAGTGGTCATAGCCTTGCGCGGATTTGCAGCAGTTTTGTGACTTTATTTTAGCGGCGACGAGTCAACGAAAGCTGAAGCGCACTCTAATAGACTTTGGTAGCCAATCGCGCAAAACTGTCATTAGCCCACAGCAAAGTCTGTAAACTGGCGCATTTGCGGAGGATGGAACCCAAGTACGATGTCTTCCTTGGGAACACCAAGTTTGATCAAGTCTTCTGTGATGTCGTCTTCGGTAGTGTTGAGTTGCAGCCAGATTTTTTCGTTTTTGATGTCAAGATGCAGTAGTGGACTGTAGACGCGCCGAACACTTTGTGAAGCGGAGCTATCGTTTTGCCAACCGACATATGCTAAGTAGTAATGATCGTGTTGGCAATCGAACAGGGTTTGAATTTCCAGATCGGGTCGGCTTGATGATCCAAAGCGCATCTGGGCATAGTCTGACAGAGCTTTTTGGACGGTTTCTCGATAATGTTCTAGCTTTGCCATCGGATGATTTCCTCCTGGATAGGATCGTAAACAATGAGGCTGATTTGGCTTCTTTGAAGTACGGATTGAATGAAGGGAACCGTGAAAAAGTCTTTGTAAATGCTGTCAGGAACCGCAAGATAGAGTTTGCGCTCAGGTCGCTGTTTTCTAGGGCATAACGATAGTTTAAGCATTGACCAAGAGCCGTATGAAATTCTAAAAGGGTGGAAGCTCCGAGGAAGCTTTTCACCTCAACGGCAATTTTCTGGTTTTTCCGGTGGGCGATGATCAGCTTTTCTGCGCCAAGATCAATATAAAAACTGCTTAAGCGCTCAATCTCAAGGGTGAGCGGCTCATCATTAATTGTCCAGCCGTCTTTCTGAAGTCCAATCTTTACGGCTTTATGAAATCGGTCTTTGGCAGGCATGGCTGCTTAATGTATGCATTGCTTATCCATAGTTTACACCTCTCATACTGGAGAGTATGAAGAGCCTCGATCGCTCTATTTCCACCCAAGCAGAATTAGTTTGTGAAAAGCGGTTCCTTTAGAGTCGCGTATAGCGCTCGTCGCACGGTGACAAATAAAAGGAACCGCACTTCAGTTACTAACTGCTGGCGTTGGCAGTAGCCGTAGGTTGGCGAACTACACGCTTACGATCGCTCTTCCGAGTGCCGCCTGCCATTTGGTATTCTTGGCTGTCTTTGCCATATTTAAAGGCAACGCCAATCAACATCTTTTCTGAAAGCTCTGCTAATGACTTTTCGGCTTCTACAAGAGATGTTTTAGCCGCATCGATGCTCGAAAGCAGAGTGTTGTAGTATTCCATCTGGGTGCGGGTGTGTTCGATCAAGACTTTGAATGAGTCAATGGTTGCGCCATCACCAAGATCCAAGCGGGAGTTGATGGATTTTAGACTCGCCAGCCGACGGTCAGCTTTTTCTAGGGTGCGAGAGCTTCGTTTTGAGCGACCCATACTTGCTTTTTCCTTTATGAGTTGAGGTGTGCAAGATTTAGAGTGCCCGTTTGATCTAGCCTTAAAAGCGTTTGAGACCTGCGTGCGATCGCTGAATTTCGCCAATGCTCTGCGCTTGAGTTGGAAGCAGTTTCGGTAGTTGTGCAGGGAGGTGCCATGTCATCTAACCTTCACTGATTGAGATCCCAATGTGCAAAACACGGAAACGCAACGCGGCATTAAGATCTACGAGTTGTGCATTAAGATCCGAATGCGTAAAATGCGGAAGTGCGATCGCGGCATTAGAATCCACCAGTTGTGAATCGAGATCTTAATGGGCAAAATGCGGAAGTGCGATCGCGGCATCAAAATCCACACCCTGCGAATCAAGTAACGAGAACTTGGAACATAAAACCGTGATGGTGAATCAGAAAAATAGATATGCGGTAAGGATGCTGTTTTGTCAAAGTCTTACGCAAGCATGGAACCTATTTTGACGCTGACTTCCGAATTCAGCAAGCTCAGCCCTTCCCCCAGAATCCTGGCTATAGTTTGTTTCTAGCTACCTTTCAAGCAGTAAATTTATGGCATAACCGTAATCTACTCGTGTTGGGTTTGATGGTGCTTGTCCCTGATGACTACGATCGCTATAACAGTGAACCAGAAATAGAGGGTTGCCGATAGCGCAATTGGCGTTGCCAAACTCTAAAGAGATTCCCGCGCAAAGTCCGTTCGATCGCAGTTCACCTAATCTTGCTACCGTAATGTTATCCCTGTAACATTGCCGCTATGACCAGTCCTGACATCAAAGCATTGTTAGAACATGTCGCTCAAGAATGCAATGCGATCGGTCATCCCCTAGACGACACCCAGCAGCATATCCTTTTCCAAGTCATCAGTAATTGGATGACCAAAACCCTCGACGAACAAGCCCCAAATCCCCTCTCCCAACTCACCCCTGACCAGCTAAAACTCCTTCTGCGCTTTGTTCAAGACCAACAGGCGCAAAATCAAGATTGGAAAATTGCCCTACTCAACGATTGGATAGAAAATCGCGAGTCGGGCGCAGTTCAATTCATTCGTGAATCCTACGGAATGGTCTGGCTGCAATCCATTACTCCCGCCCATCTTGCCGAATACACCGACGAAGACACCATTCACCTGACCGTCGGCGATCGCATCGAAGTTTGCAATGCCTTATGGGAATGGGTACAAGACAGCGGGCCCTGTAGCCGAGAATGGTTTGCTTGCACTGTCGTCTCGGTAAGTGACGCCCCCAGCGTCAGAGATGCCAGCATTGCTTGCACCATTCGCTTCGACAACGGCAACGAATTCGAGATTCAAGGGGTGTATGACTGGAACCGCACCAATTGGCGATTGCCCTAGCCCGCTCTCACAACGCCCCCGTCTCCTCAAAGCCTCTCAAACCAAGTCATCTCAAATCAAACTGAGCGGCAATCGCGGCAATTTCACCGCCGATTCATACAACTCTTCCACCTGAGTAATGTTACGACTCAACGTGTAGCGATCGAGCACTCGCTGTCTCGCTTTCTGACCCAACAGTGCTGTAATTTCGGGATGATCTTGAAAAAGTGGTAAAAGCGTCTTCAACTGAGTAGAGACTCGCTGCGTACTCATTACCACACCCGCGCCATCTTCAAGCACTTCCCCATCGGCTCCGGCATCCGTGGCAATGCACGCCAACCCCGACGACATGGCTTCTAACAGCGATAACGACAGCCCCTCTACCAGCGATGGCAAAATAAAGACATCTGCCCCCCTTAAAATATCAATCCGACGCTGCTCTTGAGCAATAAACCCCAGCCAGTAAATTCCGTGTTCAGAGCCATAAAAAGGCATCAATGAGGCAGCAAGCGGGCCATGGTTTCCCACAATCAGCAACTTACTCGTTGGGTGCATCTCCGACGCTTTCCACGCCCGCAAGAGCGACTCTACATTTTTCTCAGGAGCCACACGCCCTTGGTAGAGAAACACGCGCTCCGCCTGAAATTCTGCTTTCAAGGTCGATCGTCCGGGAGAATATTTGGCAGAATCGACGCCATTGGGAATCACCACCACCCGTTCGGCAGGAACGCCCAACTTAGTCAGCAAATCCCGTTGAATGTGCGAAAACACGATCGTGCGATCGTAGTTTGCCAAAAACGGCGCATATAGCTGATACATCAGATGCTGTGTCCCCGATGTAAAGTTACGCCGCTTGCGATCGAAGGGGGGGTGAAACGTGGCAATCAGCGGAATGCCCAATTCTTCACAAATTTCTGGCAGCAAAAAATCGAGGGGGGAAAGCGTCAGCGATGCATGCACCAAATCGGGCTGCACCTCTCGTAGCGCCTGGCTGAGAACCTTGCTCGATCGAAACGTGGGAATCGTATAAATTTGCGACTTGTAGAGAAACGGAATCGGAATCTCCTGAAAGTCTGGCCAATTATCTGGTCCGGCATCTTCCTGAGCAAAATGGAAGAAACTAACTCGATGCCCTCGGTCTAGCAGAGCATTTGTAACCTCTCGACCATAGGTGACATTGCCGCAAAAAGGTGCTTTCTTTCCAAGCCAAGCTATATGCATTTCAGTGGGTGTTAAATGAAGGGGGTATGGGATGCGGGGAGGAGGATGATTTACTCTTCATGCCTCGTCCCTCACCTTCATCCCTCCGAAGATCTCCTCGTATGGGAAATATACCAGGTCAGAGTTCCTCCTGCGATCGTCAGGGCAGCAAGTGCCAAAAAGACAATCCGCAATCCAAATAACGTTTCCGAGACCCCAGCCAAAACCAAGGGCAAACTTAGGGCGATATTGACGGCGTTGTTCTGCAAGCCAAACACTTTTCCCCGCATGTCTTCTGGGGTTTCTTGCTGAATGGTGGTCTGCATCGGAATGCCAACGAGGGCGGCAAAGGCTCCGAGCGACGCAATCAGCAGCAGCGTGATCCACAAATGGTGATAAAAAAAGGCGATGCCCATCAGCGATGTTGCCATGCCGCTCGATCCAATCACGCCCAACCGAGCGTGGGCAAATCGCTGTCCAATACTTCCTAACGCTGCCGCTCCTAGCGCCATCCCAACGCCCCCTGCTGCCAGTAAAAAGCCAAACTGCGACGATTTAATTTCTGGCATCACTTCGGCAAGCCGCACCGACAAGACAGCCAGCGCCGCAAAAATCGAGAAGAGAATCACCAGTTGAATCAACGCGCCCCGAACATGGGGTTGTTCTTTGAGATAGCGCAACCCGTCTTTAATGTCTTCCAACACATGGGGATACTCTTCTGGGGAGTTATCGTCTTTATTTTTTTCCCCAGTTTTCATCAATAAGAGCAACGTCCCTGCGATCGCATAGCCTCCCCCCACCAACAATTCTTTCCCCAAGTCGGGGAAGCCGCCCAGCCGCTCGACCAGCGTATCGGCTAAGCCCAACAACGGCTCACCCACCGCAAACCCAATAATCACCGATGCCATCATTGTCGTGGTGTAGAGCGAGTTGGCAGACAACAAATGCCGCCGCTCTACCACCAGCGGAATGATCGATTGTTCGGCGGGGGCAAAAAATTGAGTCAGCGTCGAAACCAAGAGCGTCACCACGAGGAGCAGACAAAATCCTACGGGTAAGCCATAAAACGTTTTCCACCCGTGGGAAACCCAGATCAGCGAAGGAATGGCGAATACTAACGCACCGCGCAACAGGTTTGTGGCGACCAATATCCCTTTTTTAGACCAGCGATCGACAAACACCCCCGCGATCGACCCAAACAGCACCGCCGGGATGGTAAACGCAATCATAATCGACGATACCCACCCACTGATCGTTTGACCGGGCGACTGAAAGCGGCTGGCAATCAGCGCAATCATCAAGACTAAATACACTTTGTCTGACAACTGCGAGAACACTTGCCCCGCCCACAGCGTCAGAAAGTTGCGATTTTTTAGAACCGGTGCAAACCCGCGATCGGCGTCATCTGGCTCTGGCAACGGGGGCAACGGATGATTTTGCTCAGGCGGAGGATTGGGTAAATCTGCAACTGACACTAACTCTCCGCCCGTATCTTCGGATAAATGTTTACCAGATGAAGGCGCTTTCCCATCAGAATTCGCCGGTGATTCATGCCCGTTTGATGTTTCATGCCCATTTGCCGACAATTCTTCAGAACTGCCAGGAGGATCTTCCTGAGTTCGTAACATGGACGGAACGCGCTCCTCACCCGAATACACTTCGCACGGCTCGCTCCCAAGTTTACCATTGGGGCTGTGTGCAAAGATGGACGAAAGCGAAAGGTCATCAGGATGGCAGGATCGGATCATGGCGATTCAGACAGTTCAGGAGCAAAACACGTATCAATGAGCGCAGCAGACCGAATGGGACGATCGAAATAGTATTGAGCATATTGGCGCAGCAGCCTCTCTAATGCCAACCACACAGGGGATGAAATGGACGGTTGAGACAGTTCGGCATGCGCTAGCTGCTGAAATACAGCGAGTTCAACGGCGTTGATCGTCATGTTTGGAGAAGGTGAACGGTGCGGTGGTGCCGCCGCGATCGCAGCGGTTGGGGCAAGCGTCGCCCGGTATTCTCCCCCTGTAGAGCGAACTCGTGCCGAAAGTAGCAGATCCTGTGCCTGCATGTGTTCAAGCGCTTCGAGGGTAACGGCTCCTCCAGCGATCGCGCTAAAGCCTGCCTGCCAGTGGGGATCGCTGACATCAGGCTTGAGAAGGGCTTGCGTCAGGCAGCACTGATGCACTTGGGGGGCAACCCCTGCGATCGCCAGCAGTTGAAAGATAGCATGGGTGAGGTGAGCCAACACATGGGTGTCGTGCGATCGCTCGATTCGTCCTAAATGCTCGTTTAGCAGATAGAACAAGTCTTCCTGGGGCTGCTCACTCAAGGCTTGGTTCAAGACCAGTTCTGCCAAATACTGCCCAGCCGTCAGCTTTTTGAGCGTGCGTCCTAGCCCCGGATACGACTCTAAGGTTTCAGCTTGGGTAATTTTATCCAGCGTTTTTCCCTGGGCAATCAGTAAATTATTCACGACAAACAAGCCGCTTCGCCCACCCATTTTAGAGTTTTGTTTGCGTGCCCCCATCGCCACCGCCCGGATCAAGCCATGCTCTTTAGTGAGAATGGTCAGCACCCGATCCGCTTCTCCCAGCAGCGTTGCCTTCAAATTAATGCCGATCGCCTTATAAGTTCGACTCATCCCTCATCCTCGTTTCGGAGCGTGTCGCAAGCGTCACATTTCTAGGGTATCGCGCTGACGCAGCAGATCAACACCGCGAGACGTGCCGAGACGGGTTGCCCCCGCCAGCACGAGCTCTAAAGCTTGATCGAGGGTACGGATTCCCCCCGCCGCCTTAACACCAATCCGGTCTTGAGCAAGGTCTTTCAGCAACCGCACATCGCTTACCGTTGCACTGCCGTTCCAGCCCGTGCTGGTCTTGAGAAACGCCACTCCAGCATCTAAACAAATTTCAGCAGCTAAACGTTTCTCAGCATCCGTCAAAAGCGTCATTTCTAGAATGGCTTTGATAGACTGCCCGGTGGATTCCCGAATCTCTGCTAATTCTCGATGGACTTCGCTGGTCATTCCAGACCTAAGCCATCCCAGGTTGATCACAACATCTAGCTCGGTCGCGCCGTGTTCTGATGCTTCTTGCGCTTCGTAGAGTTTGACGGCAGAAGTCGTTGCGCCGAGCGGAAACCCGATCACCGTGCAAACCTTGGGTTTTTTATTGTGTAACAACTCCACCGCTTTCTGCACATGCGTAGGATTCACACAAACCGTTGCAAATCCGTAGCGATCGGCTTCATCACACCACTGCTCAACCTGCTGCGAAGTTGCGATCGCGCCCAAGAGCGAATGATCAATTAAAGGAGCAATATCAATCTCGGAATAGTTCATTATCCGTTATAAATAACTCAAGGGGTTTATAGCAAAAGATTCGGTAAACAGGCTAACGGAGGTTCACATTTATTTTAGAGCCTATCCTCAACCCTTTTAACCCTATACCTAAACAGTCGAAAGCCCACGGAGAAGGTATCCATGGGCTTTTGAGTTACTCAATCTAACATCAGTCGAAGCTCATCGGGTTCCAGAACCGCCAGTTGTCGTCGGCGGATCGTTCGGATCGGGTTCAAATGTGGCATAAAGTGAATCAGATGCAGACCCAAAGGATTTGGTAGCGGTAGAACGCATGGGATCACGAAAACCGTGAGAAGCTTGTTCTAAGAATAGATCAGCCAATTGGCGGAATGGTGCTCCGCTAACCTGACTCATATTCAATCCCATCAATGCACCCAAAGCCAAAGTTGCTACAAATGCGGTCTTCGAGAAGGTACTCATACGCGGCAACCTCATGATAAAGCAGCTTGTTGAATGACCCCTACAACACGATGTTACGTCAAGTAGAAGGCGAAAATCCAGCAAATTTGCGGTTGCTTTATCATTCCTGCATAGGTTTAGCCGAATATCTCCTCAAATGTTTACGTATATATACGTAAGTAATGGGCAAAGCTAAATTTTTCATGACAAGTTAATCCTCTGTAGTTCAATCTGAGTTTGCCCATTGAGTGGGCGATGGCGCTGCACCCCTTAACGAGGTGCGACACTACTACTTTATTCAATGCAACGGAATATGCTTTCCGAAAAATTGAGTAAATTCTAAGTTTTTTCGATGCCCGTAAGTAAAAATGCTAAAGCGGTGTCGCAAATAGCGGCGCACATTTGAAAATAACTAAGTAGATAGGAGTTGACTTAGAGTTGCCTGCCATTCCTGATAAATTGCGATCGCCCCGAAATCGAAGCTTAAGGTTGACCGATGCCGATCGGGCACGGCTGCGATCGCGGCTTTCTGCTCATAATGCTGCGATCGGCACCATGCAGGGCAATTGCCTAGACCTGATTCAGCACTTGCCATCAGCATTTGTGGATCTCCTCATTCTTGACCCGCCCTACAACTTAACCAAAGACTTTGATGGATTGAAGTTTGCTAAACGGGCAGTCGAAGATTACACAGCATGGCTAGACCACCTGCTGATCGCTCTCAAGCCATTGCTCAAACCCACGGCTTCGCTCTATATCTGCGGAGATTGGTTGTCGTCTACCTCTATCTTCACGGTTGCTGCCCGTCATTTCATCGTGCGAAACCGCATCACATGGGAGCGAGAGAAAGGACGGGGCGCAAAAGCGAACTGGAAAAACGCCAGCGAAGATATCTGGTTTTGCACGGTTTCCAATCACTACACGTTCAATATAGAGACTGTCAAGTTGCGCCGCCAGGTAAAAGCGCCTTACCGCACCCAAGACGGCACACCCAAAGATTGGGAAAAAACGGGGAGCGGAAATTTTCGCGATACTCACCCCTCTAACTGCTGGACAGACATCACAATTCCGTTTTGGTCGATGGCAGAAAATACGGATCATCCGACCCAAAAGAGCGAAAAGTTGATTGCCAAGCTCATTCTTGCCAGTTCTAATGTTGACGACCTGGTGTTTGATCCGTTTGTTGGGAGTGGAACTTCTTCGGTCGTGGCAAAAAAACTGGGCAGAAGCTATTTAGGAATCGACGTGAATGAAGAATACTGTTTGCTAACCGAGCGGCGGCTAGAGCTAGCAGACTCTGACCCAACAATTCAAGGATTTACAGACGGCGTATTTTGGGAACGCAACACGCTAGCCATGCAAAAACGAGACCCAGATAAGGAGGAAACGCCGGAATGAACGGTTCATTTGTTACGAGGAGTGAGACCGGATTGGTTTTCCGAGACCAGATGAACCGTCTCAGCGTTAATCTTCTAAGACTTGAGCCGACACCTCTACCGCGTCTACGTCGATCGTGCCGACTGGCGTCAACCGCTTAAACTTGCCATGCTCTGCTGCAAGCGGCTCGCCACAGCTAGGGCACTGAACTTCTGCATGGTTTAAACTTGTGATCTCAAAGTCACAAACAGGACAAGGCGCTTGCACCAGATTTTTTTGCAGCCACCAGCGCAGCCCAACGATCGCGACTACCGGAGCCAGCAGCAGCAACACCAACAAGACAAAAAACGACTTGACTAGCCAGCCCAATCCCAGGGCAGCCAACAGCCACACAATGCCAATTAACGTTAGTAAACGTCCGAGACTAGTCAAGCCAAATTGCAGGGCTTGAAGGTTGTTCTGGTTCACAGGCTTCTCCTGAGTGAAATCGTCGAGTCTATTTCTATCTAATCAAACACTACCCTGATCGCGGGGGCGGCTTTTGCGACTGAAACAGACCTGGTTGCCGTACTGCTTGTCCATCCTAAGGCGCTCTGATGGGCTGAAAGATAAGATTATGCCGATGATCAGGGCAAATGAGGACTGAAGATCAGAGGGTACCTAAACGATAAGAGATCGCCTAGAAGACGGACTAAAAATCGGCAAAGTTTAATGAGTGTTAAACAAGACTGCCGCTGCCCAAAGAAGATCGGGTTTGGGAGGAGATAGGTCAACCTAAGCCGTCAAGCGACTAGCCACCAGATTGGCTTAGGGAAACGGTTTTACCCACTTTTGCCCCATTGCCCAATCGAGCACAAGCCGTGCGATCGCAAACAACATCAGGCTTTCCCCCGCCAGCACAAGAAACGGGAAAACGCTCTCTTGTGTGGTGAAGCCGACATCGATTTGAGCCAGCCCTCGCACCAGCCCAAAGGCTAAAACCGCGCCAGAACGGAGATGTAGATTTGGGTCTTGGCGAATCACGTAACGGTAAGTGATGCCAAATAGAAACCCTGTAAACAGTGCGATCGCACCACTGAGTGATCCAGCCAAATATCCAGTTTGCAGGGCTGCTAGCTCGTCTGCCTGTTGAAACACACCATTGTTCATCGACCATGCAACCGGAAAAACTAGTCCTACTGCGCTGGCTGAGACGATGCCTGCCTTGATCGATTCAACTCGTTCTTCCCACATCATGGTCTAAATCATCATCTAAATCAGGATCTAAGTCTTGTCCAATCTCTTGCCTTCAGCGTTTAATCCTACAGCCCTAGCGTCCCATCTTTGACTTATGATGAGATAGAGCATTTTTGTGTAACGTTTGGTTGGACAGTGTAACTATGGATATTTTGTCGCTGGGTTGGATCGCGCTATTAGCAGTGTTTACATTCTCAATCTCGATGGTGGTTTGGGGTCGCAACGGCTTCTAGTTGTTCTGCTTAGTCCGTAGTTTAGCCTTTGCCGCCGCTACGGACTCTGAACCTTAACTTAGTTTAAAACCCTGGCTCTATGGAAGTGCAAAGCCTCTTTAGCATTTTGGTTTTGGTCGCGTTTGGTCTTTTGGTCTTGGTCACGGGTGGCGTAATTTACCTAACTCTGGCTGATTGGCGCGATCGCCGCCGTCGCGATAACGACAAGCAAGCAAATCGTCGTTAATTTACGGTTTTACCTTTATCTAATCATCCACGATCAAGGCTCCAAAATTAGAAGTTTTGGAGCTTTGCTCATGTTGAGACAAAATCGTATTCAGACAAAATCAAGCGTTCAGTAGGGTTCTTAACAGATGACACAAAAGAGCGCCCTTAGTTTTTTCCCAAGAACGCTCTTTTGAAGCAGGACTAACGAGGTAGAAGGCGCGATCGCAGCTACTACCTCAGCTACTGGTAGGTCTTCCCAACAATGTCGCTGGGAAAGTCATGTTGGGTAGCACTGCCAAGCGTTGTCTCTTTGGCAAAGCCAGCATAGCCTTCCATTCCATGTTCCGAAATATCCAGTCCAACCATTTCTTCTTCAGCCGTAACTCGGATGCCCAAAATCGCTTTCAGCGCAATCCAGAAAATGCTGGAGATGAGAACGGTCATCCCCCCAACCGAGAGCGTTCCAATCAACTGAATCCAAAGCTGACCAATACCACCGCCGAAGAGCAAGCCGAGCGCAGGGGCGGGATCAGCGCCAAACAGGTCACCTTGGCTAAACAAACCGAGTGCCAACGTACCCCAGATGCCGTTGACGAGGTGTACCGATACTGCGCCAACCGGATCGTCAATTTTGATGGAGTCGAAAAAGCCAACCGCAAAGACAACGATGATACCCCCGATCGCACCAATCAATGCCGCCGATGGAACACTAACAAACGCGCAAGGCGCAGTCACTGCCACCAACCCGGCTAGCAAGCCATTGATAATCATTGACAAATCAGGCTTACCCAACACGACCCAAGCGGTAATCGTGGCAGCCAGTGCCCCAAAAGCACCCGCTGTATTGGTTGTCAACGCAATGTGAGCAATCAAAGACCCATTACCTACTCCCATGGTAGAACCGGGGTTAAACCCAAACCAGCCCAACCACAGAATCAAGGCTCCTAAGGTGGCAATACCCATGTTGTGACCGGGGATGGCATTAGAACGCCCATCGGTGGCATACTTCCCGATTCTCGGACCTAAAAAGGCGGCTCCCATCAGGGCAGCCCAGCCCCCAACGGCGTGAACGACCGTCGAGCCTGCAAAGTCATAAAAGCCTGCCGCGGCGAGCCAACCGCCACCCCAGATCCAGTGACCGGTGATCGGGTAGGAAATGCCCACTAGCAGCAAGCTAAAGATCAGGAAGTCAACAAACTTGATGCGCTCAGCTACTGCACCAGACACGATCGTGGCGGCAGTTCCAGCAAAGACAAGCTGGAAGAAAAACTTTGCGCCTAGCGGAATTCCCGTCCAGTTCAACGCTGAGAAGATACCTTGGTAGGCATCCGCTGTAGCAGGGCTATTGTCTACTCCTGTGAGGAAAAATCCACCAAACCCGACAAAGGGGCTGCCGTCACTAAACATTAGCCCAAAGCCAATTGCCCAAAACGCAACGGTAGACAAGGCGAACACAACCAAGTTTTTCGACAGGATGTTGACCGAGTTCTTTTCACGGCAAAATCCTGCTTCTAGCATACAGAAGCCTGCATTCATAAAGAACACCAGGAAGCCTGCAACCATGACCCACATTGTGTCTAAGCCAACACGCAGATCCGTTGTGGTTTGCGCCACGCTATCGAGCGTTGCAGGCTGCTGAGCGGCAGCGGCGTAGCTCCACAGCAGAAAAATTGCGCTGGTGAGCAGAATGCAGGTTCGCCAGGTGGGTGCAAGCTGAGTCGCGATAAACTTCAGCGATCGCACGACAGGATTTCGGGTGATGAAAGTTCGATTCGGAGAAATCCTTTGACGGTTCCTTGTCTTCTTTTTCAAATTAGTTCTCGACAACATAAAGGGATTCCTTGCAACGCAAGCGGAAAGATCTGTGCTCTTAAAGTTTTAGACTTAGATGCACTCTTGGTAATTTCAGAGGGTGTCTCTGCAAGAGGCTTTAGAAATACGAAACCAACGCTTCATAACACTGTTTTTGACCGAGAAAAGCGCTCAGTAGAGCAACTCGAATCTTCAGGTCAAACCCTATTCCCTCAAGGAAATCAGGACAAAAATAAGAAGCTTTGAGTTTCTCAACGTAGCCAACTGATAGACTTACAGTTTTGTCTATAAGCGGAAACGATTTGGCAATTAGAAAAAGGTTTGAGATCAGCAAAGGAAATTGTTTGTTTACGAAATAATAGAACGGTTGGGTACTAATTAGAATTTCAGTTCTACATATGTAAATTCTGTATTGAAGAATACAATTTGCCGCCGCCAACTTGTTTGAAATGCAAAACTCTGATTTCAAATGTCCTAAACTTCTAAGGAATGCTGAAAATCTAAACTCACCAAAAAACTGAGAAATTAACGGCTAAATCAGGTCTTTATGAAGGCTATTGACCTTCTGATTGGCAAATCGGGTTGACAAAACAAATTCTTTTATAGTACTTTTGTATCAGCTTCGCTTCGTCTCCTTAAGTCACGCCCCCATCTACTTTTTGGGGGCAATTTTTTGGCTAAACTAGAGTGATGAGCGATACGAAAACCCAAGGATTCAAAATTGTTAGCGATAACCGCCAAGCCAGGTTTCAGTACGAAATTTTAGAGACCTACGAGGCAGGAATTGAGCTAGTTGGCACTGAGGTGAAGTCGATTCGGGCAGGCAAAGTAAACCTCAGAGACGGCTATGCTTTGATTCGCAACGGCGAGGTTTTGCTCAGCAATGTTCATATCTCGCCCCATCAAAGCTCCAGCCTGTTTTTCAATCATGATCCGACGCGCACTCGAAAACTGCTGTTGCATCGCCAAGAGATTCGCAAACTCATCGGCAAGGTAGAGCAGCAAGGATTGACTCTCGTTCCGCTTAAGATGTATCTCAAGCGAGGCTGGGTCAAGGTAGATTTGGCGCTGGTGCGAGGGAAGAAACTGCACGATAAGCGGGATGATATGCGGAAGCGGCAAGATAAGCGGGACATAGAACGTGCTATGAAAAATCGGTGATTTTGTTAAGTTTTATTTTTCTAACGATCATAAAGTTTGACACAAGATCTGACGGCTACGATCGCATCTCAAGCTGAGATTGACCCGTTCTCTGCCACCTCTAGAAAAAAAGCCGTCTTTCGGAACGCAACTTAAGCCCTTTAAGTGCGATCGCAGGATTTTAGTACGCAAAAACTACGATCGTGGAGGGAAGCGATAGAATCATTGAGGACTGTTTCTTTTCGTCTTTCAATGCCAAAGCGTGCCAGATCATCCGAAAGCTCTATATCCCCGGTTCTGAGTCCCGATGTAGGAATTGACGAAGAGATTCGCTCCGCCGATCAGCCTGCTTTGCCGCCCCCAACTCCCCGTGCAAAGCCCATGTCGCTCAACTCGATTCGGATTCGAGGTGCCAGGCAACATAACTTAAAGAACATTGATTTAGAACTGCCCCGCGATCGCTTGATTGTATTTACCGGTGTCTCTGGGTCGGGCAAGTCGTCTCTTGCTTTCGATACCATTTTTGCCGAAGGGCAACGGCGCTATGTTGAGTCGCTCAGTGCCTATGCGCGACAGTTTTTAGGACAGGTCGATAAACCCGATGTCGATGCGATCGAAGGTCTCAGCCCTGCCATTTCGATCGACCAAAAATCAACGTCTCACAATCCTCGCTCTACCGTGGGCACCGTTACCGAGATTTACGATTATCTGAGGTTGCTCTACGGGCGAGCCGGAATGCCTCACTGTCCCCACTGCGATCGCTCGATCGCGCCCCAAACGATCGATCAAATGGTCGATCGAGTAATGGAATTGCCCGATCGCGCCCGCTTTCAGATTCTGGCTCCGGTGATTCGGGGCAAAAAAGGAACCCATAAAAAATTGATTTCTAGCCTCAGTTCTGAGGGATTCGTGAGGGTGCGGATTGATGGAGAAGTGCGCGAATTAAGTGACTCGATCGAACTCGATAAAAATCAATCTCACACGATCGAAATCGTGGTAGATCGTCTCGTCAAAAAAGACGGCATCGAAGAACGCTTGACCGATTCGCTCACTACCTGTCTACGCCACTCTACCGGAATCGCAGTCATTGACCTGATGGCAGAAACCGAGGCTGAGAAGGTGCCAGAGCTTGTCTTTTCAGAAAACTTTGCCTGCCCAGAACACGGAGCGGTGATGGAAGAGCTATCCCCTCGTCTGTTTTCGTTTAACTCTCCCTATGGCGCGTGCCCCCAGTGCCACGGCTTGGGCAGCCATCGCACGTTTTCGCCAGAGTTGATTGTGCCAAATCCGCAGCTTCCGGTGTACGCTGCGATCGCGCCTTGGTCAGACAAAGACAACACCTACTATCTCTCGCTGATTTGCAGCGTGGCTGAAGCCTTTGGGTTTGATATTCAAACGCCCTGGGCACAGTTGACCACCGAGCAACAAAACGCCCTCCTCTACGGGTCTAAAGATCCGATCTGGATCGAGGTCGATTCTCGCTATCGAGAAAATAAAGGCTACCATCGGCGCTACGAAGGTGCCATTCATCTCCTCGATCGACAGTATCAAGAAAGTAGCTCTGACGCCTATAAGCAGAAGTTAGAGCAATATTTGGTAGACGAACCGTGCAGTGAGTGCCGGGGCAGACGCCTCAAACCAGAAGCCCTGGCCGTGCGGCTAGGGCAATACCACATTGACGATTTCACTAGCGTTTCGATTCGCGAGGCGCTCCACCGAGTGGAAACGGTTGAACTTAGCGCTCGCCAAGCCCAAATCGCCGATCTCGTTCTCCGAGAAGTGAAAGCCCGCTTGCAGTTTCTGCTAGATGTCGGACTCGACTACCTCACCCTCGATCGCACCGCCATGACCCTTTCTGGCGGAGAAGCCCAGCGCATTCGCCTTGCAACTCAAATTGGCGCAGGTCTGACAGGCGTTTTGTACGTTTTAGATGAACCCAGCATCGGGCTGCACCAACGAGACAATACCCGACTGCTCAACACCCTCACCAAACTGCGAGACCTGGGAAATACTCTAATTGTCGTAGAACACGATGAAGAGACGATTCGGGCTGCCGATCATATCGTAGATATCGGACCCGGCGCAGGAGTGCACGGAGGCAGCGTGGTTTCTCAGGGCGATCTAGACAGCTTACTCAATGCTCCAGACTCGCTGACGGGGGCTTATCTCTCCGGACGACGCAGCATTCACACTCCGGCAGAGCGGCGATCGGGGAATGGACGATCGCTGCAAATTCGGAATGCCGATCGCAACAATCTCAAAGCCATTGATACCGATATTCCTCTCGGTAGGCTCGTTTGCGTCACCGGAGTATCAGGTTCAGGGAAATCTACTCTTGTGAATGAACTGCTCTATCCTGCCATTCAGCATCATTTTGGGCATAAGATCCCGCAGCCCAAAGACATGAAACCCGTGAAGGGCTTGGATGCGTTGGATAAAGCGATCGTGATTGACCAATCGCCCATCGGTCGGACGCCGCGCTCCAATCCTGCCACCTACACTGGCGTCTTTGATGTGATTCGCGAAGTTTTTTCTACCACGATTGAAGCCAAAGCTAGAGGCTATAAGCCCGGTCAATTTTCTTTCAACGTCAAGGGGGGACGCTGCGAAGCCTGCGGTGGACAAGGCGTCAACGTGATTGAAATGAACTTTCTGCCAGATGTTTACGTGCAGTGCGATGTCTGCAAAGGTGCGCGATATAACCGAGAAACCTTACAGGTGAAATTTAAGGGGAAATCAATCTCAGATGTGCTGAATATGACGGTTGAAGAAGCCCTAGAGTTTTTTCAAAATATTCCTCAAGCTGCAAATCGCTTACAAACCCTATTTGATGTGGGTCTGGGCTATGTTCGCCTTGGGCAAACGGCTCCTACCCTGTCTGGGGGCGAAGCCCAACGGGTAAAGCTTGCTACAGAATTGTCTCGTCGCGCCACGGGGAAAACGCTCTACCTAATTGATGAACCGACCACCGGGCTGTCGTTCTACGATGTTCACAAACTGCTAGATGTGGTGCAACGGTTGGTTGATAAAGGAAACTCGGTGCTTGTGATTGAACACAATTTAGATGTAATTCGCTGTTCTGATTGGGTTATTGATCTGGGTCCCGAAGGCGGCGATCGCGGCGGTGAAATTGTGGCAGTAGGCACCCCAGAAGAGATTGCCAAAAATCCCCACTCCTATACAGGTCAATATTTAGCGCAAGTGCTGCAACACTATCCTTCTGCAATTACTGCTTAGGTGGGGTGTCATCGGCAAAAGGCGGGGTGTAAGGTGCTATGAACTCTTTCACTTTGCCCTCATTATGTTGGAAACTTGGCAGCACCAGTGCATTCATACGAATGGTCTGAATCTTCACTACGTCACTCAGGGAGAAGGATCGCTCATGCTGTTTTTGCATGGGTTTCCTGAGTGTTGGTATTCTTGGCGGCATCAAATTCCAGAGTTTGCCCAAACCTACAAAGTGGTGGCGGTTGACTTGCGAGGCTACAACGATAGCGACAAGCCTGAGGGGCAAGCCGCTTATAGAATGCCAGAATTCATCGCGGATATTAAGGGCATGATCAAAGCCTTAGGCTACGAGCAGTGTATCCTGGTCGGGCATGATTGGGGTGGCATCATTGCGTGGCATTTTGCTTACGCCCATCCTGATATGCTCAAGCAGTTAATCATTCTAAACGCACCCCACCCTGCCCTATTCTCTCAAAAGCTTTTTACTTCTGGGCAATGGCTGAGGAGTTGGTATATGTTGTTTTTTCAGGTACCATTTCTACCCGAATTTTTGATTCAATTGGGAGACTTCAAAGCGTTAGAAATGGCATTCTTAGGAATGGCAGTTAGAAAAAGCGCATTTACCAAAGAAGACCTTGATTTTTACAAAGATGCTTTTGCAAAGCGGGGCGCTTTAACAGCATCCTTAAACTACTACCGTAACGCGCTCCAGCAAACTTTGACTGAGCGTAATTGGCAAACGCTATATGTGCCAACCTTGATGATTTGGGGAGAGGAAGATATTGCGTTAGACAAAGAATTGACCGATGGCGTCGAGACCTATGTTCACGATTTTCAGATCCAATATATTCCAAATTGCAGCCACTGGGTTCAACAGGAACAACCAGAGTTGGTTAATCAATATATTCGCCATTTTCTAACAGCTAAGTCTGAAAAAATTGCTACTTAAATCTAGCTGGTAAAACAGAAGTAAAGATGGTGAATGCTTTCCATCTAGCTGTCACCATTTAGATTTTTAGCAGCGCTCAGTTAGGATGCTGTAACCGGTAAATTCGCTAATGTTGGTGCTTCGGTTGAGCGCTCAACGACTTCAAAGACTCGATCCATCCCTGTTAGTTCCAACAACATTTTAACTTGCTCATTAATTGAGCAAATGAATAGCTTTTTTCTTGCTTCACGAACCCGCTTGAAAACAACCACCAGCGCCATTAAACCAGGACTGCTCATAAATTCAACAGCCTGAAAGTCAACCAAAATGACATCGGCATTAACTGCGATCGCAGCGTTCGCTTGCTGATAAAATTGATCGACTGAATTGTAGTCAAGCGAATCGGGAAACTCTATAGTTTTCACTGAAAATTCCATAACATTAACTACCTAATTACTAAACAACGCGACTTAGACGATTGATGATTTGTTTGCCTAAAATAAATGAATCGTACTAATGAGTCACGATGAGGCAATCGAAGACTCAAATGTTTGTAAGACCGTAACACCTAACTTAAATTGAAAGCTTCTACCCATAGAAAGAAACTGAAATCAGCCTCAACTCTATACTTATTTAATAGGAGCTAGATCTAGACATTGCGATTCTAAATCAGCTTAAAGACCATTAATCGTATTTAGGAATACAATTCTTGATAACCGATGAATTAAGTTTGAATATAATAAGAAAAGATGAGAAAAAATAATGACTTGTATTGAAATAACTTAGCTTTGTCTCAGCGATCGCATGAAAAATCTGCGTATGTATATACAAATAAAGCTGAAATTTTTGAGCGATCGCGCCTCTATCTTTTCAGCAAAAAGGCACGTTTAATTCAAGATAGCTTTCAAGAAATCAAAAGTGGCTCAAAAGATATACGCCATTCAGTGTTCTAACAGACTATACCCTGTATATCCTGCGCGATCGCGTCTATTCCCTAGGTCTCTCAACTTAAGGGTCAATGTCCTTTTCAGAGGGTTTCTATGCTTCAGTAGACTGTATTCTAGCCATAGCGCTTGCTCCAACTGCAATTAAATTTCACAAATCATAGGCAAATGCCTATCTTGAAACAACCAGAATTTAACTAAAATTTAACTAAAAAAGCCCTACATTCGCAGTAGGGCTGATTTCATTAATTCACAAGATCAACGAACTGAAACAGATGTTAGAACGTGAATGTTGTTCTTAATGTACCGATAACAACATCATCGTTATTATCATTTTGACCAGGATTCACAATCCAAATCACACCCGGAGTGATAGAGATGTTATCGTTCAACTGATACTTGTAGAAACCCTCAAAGTGCAGAGGAATATCGTTTCGCACACCTGCTGCCCGCTGAGCACCAGACGGGTTACCCAAGTAAGGCTCTGCGCCAGCAATAAAGCCGAGCAAGTTTCCTCTCTTGCCAAAGTCAGGCAGAGCAAGACCCACTCCATAAGTCCAGATGTCTCTCTGACCCACACCATCATCAACAAAATTAGCGTTGATAAGCGATGCAAAACCATTAAGAACCAGACCAGGACTCAGTCTGAAAGCAACTTCAGCACCGTAGGCGCTTACCTGAGAAGAAGCGTTAGCACCCAATGCAGTAGTTGAGCGGTTAGCCAGCAATGTTCCCACAACAGGGGAGCCACCGCCGCCATCAAAAATTGCGCCTCTTCTGTAGGCATTTACATACGTCAAGCCAACCTGTAAAGCTTCACCCGCATTAAAAGTTAGCTGACCCAAGGCGCTGTAGCTACCATTGAACAGACCTGCCTTAGATGCAGGATTGCTGGCACCACCCAGAGCAGCAGTATCCGTTGAGTTATCAGCTAAGTAACCAGCGCTAATTTGAAAAGCATCGCTGAGTCTGAAGTTGACACCAATACCCGAACCCCCACCGATCGCGTAGATAGGATTGCGCTGACCAAAGTAAGACAGGGTTGTGCTTCCGCTATCGCCTGAGTCAAAGGCGGGGTTAGCCGTAGGAACATAATCGTAGTGCAAACCAGCAAAGGCAGGAATGTAGAACTTCACCCGATCGTTGAGCGGGAAGTAATAGGCAACCCAATCAATGAAAGTTTGGTTACCACCAGTATTACCAAAGTTAAAGGTTTGAAAGCCTTCAGCAGCAGTTCCACCAGGGGTACCAGCACCAGAGAGAGCGAAGGTTTGAGCGTTTCCAGCCGCAAGACGAGTAACCAGCAAGTCTTGACCCGTAAAGCTCGTATTGAGGGAAAGGCGAACCCGGTTTTGGAATACGGTGTTGTTTCCACCCGTTCCGTCTACCCCAAACTCATCCGTGACTGCAAAAACGGCTTCACCGGCAAGCTTGGTGGTTGTAGAGAACTGCTGTCTTTCAAGAGTGGTAGTGCGCGCTTCTAGAGCATCTACCCGCCCACGTAGAGTGGCTAGCTCAGCCGCAAACTCTTCTTGCAACTTCTGAAGCGTCGCTAAATCTTCTTTCTTAACGAGATCTGCCGTTGATGCTGCAATCAACTCGTTAACTCGATCAAGACAAGCATTTAAACCAGCCGCAAACTCATAGCGGGTCAAAGCACGGTTTCCGCGATAGGTGCGGTCAGGATAACCTGCGATACAGCCGTAGCGCTCAACCAACGATTGAAGAGCCTGAAATGCCCAATCGGTAGGGCGGACGTCTGAAAGCTGAGAAACCGAAGTAACTTGACCTGCCGAAGCACCAGCAGACTTCCCTTCTCGGCTGTAGCGATTGATCTGATCTAAAGAATCAACGCTGGGTGCTGAAGAAGCAGGAGCGGCTTCAACCTCTGGAGCAACTTGGGCAACTTTCACTTCCTTAGAAGGAATTTGCGCCGCTTCAGCATTGCCAGAAGGGGCTTGTGCCACTTCGTCAATATTGTTGGCAGCAAGCTTGTCCAGTGTCTTGGTAGGCTCAACAACAGATGCAGACGGCTTTTCAAAGGAAAGTTGAGTGTCTGCTTTCAGGACAGATGCATCAAGACTCTGACCAGTGACTTCAATAGCAGAAGTAGACAGCAAAGAAGCCTGGTTTACCTGCTTTTCTGCTGCGATCGCAGCAGAACTCATCATGAGTGCTGCGCCTAGAACAGCAGGACTGACGAACAAAGAGTTCAATAAAACCTTACGCATTGTTTAGTTCTCCTCACACCTGTATCAAATGACTATTAGAATCTCCGGCAACTAGAACCTTTAGTCAACATGGTTACCCGAAAGTAACACACACAAGTTTAACCGCAGAAACAAGGTTATTGATCAAATTCAGCAAAAATTATTGCGCTCTTTAAAAGATTTCAATGGTGACGAACACATAAAGCTCCTAAAACTAAGCGATGTAGCCGTTTGAGAAGCACCAAACATCGCCTTTTTTCTGCCTTTTTTCTAGAGTTAGACGTAATTCTCCAAAATCCTTATCTCAACCTACGTCTATCAAAAGGAATAGTTTTCGTGAGGTGGTAGGTCATCAGGCTACCTTTAAAGAACTATCCGCTCCTACCAAAAAAACCTGGTCGTAACCAGAATTCTTAGTGATAGGAGCGGTGTAGCGGGTCTTCAGGTAAGAATCAGACTGCCGGAAGGAACTTCGACTCAGCCTAGACTTTAACAAAGAACTGTCTTCATCAAGAAAACAGAATTTGCCTCTAGAGAACAGCCCCGGCGCGCAGCCGATTCAATTCAACCTGACGACCCATGTATTTACTACTATCTGTCATGGGCATCACCTCCTATTGCCTAAACGGTCTAATGTGGATGGTTTAGAACCTGTGCAATGGGTATCTAGTACCCTTCAAATAATGTAGCACAAGCCGTTAAAAACCAGGATCAAAAAATCGCGCCTACCAGAGCCAACAGGCGCGATCGCTCAAGCTATCTACTATTAGAGAGCATTACCGCGAGGCAATACTTCTTCAGGGAATACAAAATGCTCATGGGGTTGGTCTTGGGAGGCCATCCAGGCCCGGATACCTTCATTCAACAGAATGTTCTTGGTGTAGAAGGTTTCAAACTCAGGGTCTTCTGCCGCTCGCAGTTCCTGAGAGACAAAATCATACGCCCGCAGGTTGAGCGCGATCCCGATGATGCCCACCGACGCCATCCATAAGCCCGTCACCGGCACAAACAGCATGAAGAAATGCAGCCACCGCTTGTTGCTGAAGGCAATCCCGAAGATCTGTGACCAGAATCGGTTGGCCGTCACCATCGAATAGGTTTCTTCGGCTTGGGTCGGGTTGAAGGCGCGGAAGGTGTTCGACCCATCGCCATCTTCAAACAGGGTGTTCTCCACGGTTGCCCCGTGAATCGCACACAGCAAGGCACCGCCGAGGATGCCAGCCACGCCCATCATGTGGAACGGGTTGAGGGTGAAGTTGTGGAAGCCTTGCACAAACAGGATGAACCGGAAGATGGCGGCGACGCCAAAGCTCGGCGCAAAGAACCACGACGACTGTCCCAACGGGTACATCAAGAAGACGCTGGTGAACACGGCGATCGGTCCGGTAAAGGCGATGGCGTTGTAGGGTCGGATGCCAACTAAGCGCGCAATCTCCAGTTGCCGCAGGCAAAAGCCGATCAGCCCAAACGCTCCGTGCAGGGCAACAAACGTCCACAACCCACCCAACTGACACCAGCGGGTGAAGTCGCCTTGGGCTTCCGGACCCCACAGCAACAGCAAGGAGTGCCCAAGGCTGTCGGCGGGGGTGGAGACGGCGACGGTGAGGAAGTTGGCACCTTCGAGGTACGAGGATGCCAGTCCGTGGGTGTACCACGAGGACACAAAGGTGGTGCCGGTCATCCACCCTCCCAGCGCTAGAAAGGCGCAGGGGAACAGTAAGATGCCAGACCAGCCGACAAACACAAATCGGTCACGCTTCAGCCAGTCGTCTAGGGTGTCGAACCATTCTTGGCGAGCCGGTGCCCGCCCTACTGCTATGGTCATGGGGTTATCTCCTGAATATATTGCAGGTAAAGAGAGATCTCTCAGATTCAGTAACGTTCAAAAATGAAAATGAGAAACGTTAGTGAAAAGTTATGAGAGAGTTTACTTTTCTTTACTATATGTCCTCATTATAGGAACAGGTTTTCAAAATTTCTAGTCTCGCCGGAAATCTGGAGGTAAGATTGAGCGAACTGAGCCTCTACGAAAACATGCTCTGGTACTTTGTGAGCCGTTATTTCAGATATTTGTAATACTAGAATCTGGCTGTTTCACACGCTTCATATGTTCATTATTGAATTGACTCTCAAGACCAATCCTATTCCTCTTTCAGTGCAGCGCAAGTCTGAAGAGGAGGCTCAGACGACGTATCAGGCGGTTGTCGATGCCATGAAAGCAGGTGGCAATCAGCTTTTAGAGTTGACCTGCGATCGCCAGTCGGAGAAAAAATTGGCAATTTTTGCCGACAATCTTGCTGCCGTGCAGATGTACGAAAAATCTAGCGCCAGTTCTTCGGGCAGAACTCCTGGTTTTTTCTCAATGGCTGAGTCCTAACCCTTAGCCCTATGACGTTGAACGACGCTACTGCCATTCAAGCCAAGGATCTTTGTTTTAGCTGGACAGAGAACAAACCGATTCTCAACGCTTGCACTCTAGAAGTTCCCAAAGGAGAATTTTGGATGCTTTTAGGCACAAATGGTAGTGGTAAGTCAACGTTACTCAGGCTATTGGCTGGGCTGCTGAAACCTACTTCTGGCACTGTTGCGCTCCATTCTCCCGTGGGATTTGTGTTTCAGAACCCAGATCATCAGTTGGTGATGCCGACGGTTGGGGCAGATATTGCCTTTGGCTTAGTAGAAGAAGCCTTGCCAACACTAATGCTGCGCCTGCGAGTGGAAGAAGCGCTCTCAGCCGTGAATTTAGAATCGTTTCAGCGCCGCCCGATTTATGCGTTGAGTGGGGGGCAAAAGCAGCGAGTCGCGATCGCAGGTGCGATCGCGCGTCATTGCGAAGTTCTCCTGTTAGATGAGCCGACTGCCCTGCTTGACCCAGACAGCCAGCTAGATCTCGTTGCTCAAGTCCAAGCGTTGGTCAAACATCGCGGCATCACTGCGCTTTGGGTGACCCATCGTTTGGAAGAATTAGAGTATTGCGATGGAGCGTTTCTTTTAGAACAGGGGCAAGTGGTAGACCGAGGCAATCCCCAGCGCTTGAAGCAAAGACTGATGCAAAGCGAGGAATCTAGCCTGACTCAAGAGTGAGAGCGAGCCTGCCATTGGCTGCCATGGAACCTGAGTGCGGATCTTATAAAAAACAATTTCTGTCGTTCATCGGTAACCGCAGATACGGATGAAGATTTTTGTGTACAGATAGTGAACGGAGATGCCATATTAAGAATATAAAGAATGCGATTTGTAAACCTTATTTTTGGATCTTGAGCGATGCCACGCGCCACCCCAGAGGCAATTTTGTTGGTAGACGGCTATAACATGGTTGGGGCATGGCACGAATTGAAACGAGTGCGTGACAAACGAGGGTTAGAAGAAGCTCGACACCAGCTAGTGGAAACCTTGATGGGCTATAGCTCTTACCAAGGGTTTGATACACAGATTGTGTTTGATGCCCAGTACCGAGATTTGCCCAACCATCGAGAAGTGATCACAGATCATGTTTCGGTATGCTACACCGACTTTGGACAGACCGCCGATTCGTTTATTGAACGAACCTGTGCGATCTTTCGCCAGGATGTCCGAAAATTTAAGCAACGGCTCATTGTTGCCACTTCTGATCAGGCGCAAAAGCTTACTGTAATTGGGTTTGGTGCTGAGTGGATGTCGGCAGAGCGGCTCGCCAATGATGTAGAGTTTGTGGCGCGCCGCGTTCATCGCCAAATCAAGCCTTCAAAAAAGCCAACGGGTCGCTTTTTGATGCATTCTATCGATCCGGCGGCTCAACAGCGTTTGGCAAAACTGCGGTTTGGCGATCGCAATCCCTAGGGTTTTCTGGTCACCCGTTATTCAAAGCACACATTTTCTAGATCACACTTTTTGCGTAAAGACGCCGCAGAGATTTAGGTTTTGAAACATTTGACGATCGCTGGAACGTTCCCCTGTAAGATTTGGGGTCTAGCCGTCGTTACTGCGTTGAAAGAGCCAAAAATGATGAAGCGTCGAGCTTTTGTAAGTACTGCCGCGATCGCAACGGGAAGTAGCCTCACGGCTTGCACCATTCGGAAGCGGGGAGCCGCGATCGCGGGGGCAGCACTGCCAACGGTAACCTGGCGAATGGCAACAAGTTGGCCCAAATCATTGGAGACCATTTTTGGTGGGGCAGCAACGGTTTGCCAACGGGTGGCAGAGATGACCGACGGACGATTTAAGATCCAACCGTTTGCCGCAGGTGAGATTGTTCCAGGGTTACAGGTCTTAGATGCGGTGCAAAATGGAACCGTTGAATGCGGACACACGGCTAGCTATTACTATGTGGGCAAAAATCCTGCGCTTGCCTTTGGGTGCGCGGTTCCATTTGGGTTAAATGCTCAACAACAAAATGCGTGGCTCTATCACGGAAACGGGCTAGAAACGATGCACAAACTGTATTCGGATTTTGGCGTGATTAATTTCCCAGCAGGCAATACTGGGGTTCAGATGGGCGGTTGGTTTAAGCAATCTGTGAAATCGTTGGCTGATCTCAAGGGATTAAAGATGCGGATTCCGGGGCTGGGCGGAGAAGTCATGTCTCGCTTGGGCGTGAATGTGCAGGTCTTGCCAGGAGGAGAGATTTATTTGGCGTTGGATCGAGGTGCGATCGATGCCGCAGAATGGGTAGGTCCTTACGATGACGAAAAGTTGGGTCTTCATAAAGCTGCAAAATTTTACTATTACCCTGGCTGGTGGGAACCGGGTCCTACGTTGGAAGTTCAGGTGAATCTGGGAAACTGGAGAAAGTTGCCCAAGGAGTATCAGGAAGTTTTCAAGGCGGCAGCCTATGAAGCGAATATTACGATGCTGGCGCAATACGACGCCCTAAACCGAGAAGCGATCGCACGCTTAACCGCCTCTGGAACGCAACTGACGCCCTACAGCCAAGAAATTATGCAAGCAGCACAAACAGCCTCTTTTGACTTATATGAAGAAAACGCGGCTAAGAACGCTACGTTTAAGCAAGTCTATGAGCAATGGAATCAGTTTCGCGGACAGCTTTACCAGTGGAACAAAATTAACGAACTGAGCTTTTCAGATTTTGCGCTTGGCTCTAAAAGCTAGCGAGCGGTGCAAAATGTAGCTCAAACCTTGTCTATCTGTTTGGAGTATATCTATCTGTTTGGAGTATATCTGTTTAAAGGTTGGGCATTAAGTCTTCGCGATCGCCGGTAAAAAGCTAACAATTCCCGGAAATATAATAATCAACACCAACACCAACATTTGCAGCAAAATAAACGGAATCACCCCACGATAGATATCAGAGGTTGTGACTTCTGGAGGCGCAACGCCGCGTAAATAAAATAAGGCGAACCCAAAGGGAGGCGTTAGAAACGACATTTGCAGGTTTGCGCCCAGCACCACGCCATACCACACCATATCTAATCCCAACTGCTGTGCAACCGGAACAAAAAGGGGCACAACAATAAAGCAGATCTCAAAAAAGTCGATAAAAAATCCCAGCAAAAAGACTGCTAACATGCTGACGAATAGGAATCCAACGGTTCCACCCGGCAAGTTTGTTAGGGCATCAAACACAAAGCGATCGCCTTCAACACCGCGAAATACCAAGCTAAACGCCGTCGAACCGAACAAAATAAATACAACCATGCTCGTGGTTCGCAAGGTTTGATCACAGACTTCACGCAGAGATCTGACACTCACTTTCCGGTTTAGCGCAGCTAAGACGATCGCGCCTAAACAGCCCACGGCACCTGCTTCGGTCGGCGTTGCGTAACCGAAGAAAATACTCCCCAAGACCAGCAGAATTAAAACTAGGGGCGGCACGATCGCCAGAAAGACCTGCTTGCCGAATGCCTTGCCAACCCCAAGCTGCGATCGCACCGATTTGGGCAACGCCGGGGCAATATCTGGACGAAGCCAAGCGGCAATCAGCACATGCAGCGCAAAAGCTCCTGCCATCATTAGCCCTGGAATCACCGAGCCGATGAACAAATCGCCCACCGACACGCCCAACTGATCGCCCAGCACAACCAACACCACGCTAGGCGGAATAATTTGTCCGAGCGTTCCTGATGCTGCGATCGCGCCTGTTGCCAACTGTTTGTTATAGCCATAGCGCAGCATGATCGGTAGCGATATCAACCCCATTGTCACAACGGTTGCCGCGACGACGCCCGTTGTCGCTGCTAGTAATGTACCGACCAGCACAACCGCTAATGCCAACCCGCCCCGCACCTTGCCAAACAGAATCCCAACCATTTCTAAGAGGCGTTCTGCAATGCCTGACTTCTCCAGCATGGAACCCATAAAGATGAAATAAGGAATCGCCAATAGCGTGTAATTTGACATGGTGCCAAAAATGCGCTGAGGCATCGCTGTCAGAAAGATCGGATCGAACACGCCGAGCACCACACCAATGATGGAAAATAAGATCGCTGTGCCCCCCAACGCAAATGCAACTGGGTACCCGATGGACAAGAGGACTAATGCCCCTAAAAACATGAGTGGACCGAGCCACTCTGCATCAAACACAATTTCGTACTGATTCCAAACATCCATGCCGACCTTCCTATCCTTCTAGTTCGTGGTGATCGGCGCTGCCAACCGAAAGATCGCTTTTGAACGGCATTCGATCTGTGTAAATCGCCCAGTTTTTGATAATTTCAGAAATTCCTTGGATGATCAAAAGCGCAAAGCTTACGATAATCATGGTTTTGATCGGGTAACGCGCCAGACCACCGGGATCGGGGGACACTTCGCGGGTGATCCACGACTGCGCGATCGCATCCCACGAGACATAAATCACCAGCAAACTAAACGGAATCAGAAAGAAAATCGTGCCGATCAGATTCGCGATCGCTTTCCATTTACGATTCCACCGACCGTAAAAAACATCGACCCGCACATGTTCATCGTGTTTGAGGGCATAGGCTGCCCCCAGCAAAAACACCAGATCGAAGATATACCACTGCCCTTCGATCAGCGCGTTGGATGTCAGGTTTTGCCCGATCGCTTTGCCGATATACCGACCGACTACGTTCCAAACGCCTACCCCAACCATCAAAAGGACGAGCCACAACGCAAACTGCCCAATTTTTTCGGTGATCTGATCGATCGCTCTAGAGAGACGAAGTAGTTTCTGCAAGGTTCGGTCTCCTGTTAACTGCAAGACGCCTCACAGCAGGTTGATGCGATCGCGCTGTCTAAAAGCAATTGCAATTTTCATTTGACCACATCATTGGCTCACAGCGGCGATTGCTACAGAAGGTTGCGAAACAAATTTCGATTTGCAGAGCACTACTTAGCCAATTTCTAGCGGCTCTCATCATGGAATTTAAGTCGAGTTAAGTAGAGGTTTGGCTCTATTACCGCACTCATAAGAATCTCCACTCATAAAAATATTGAGAATATTGAGAAACAAGACTGCTTTTACACCGCTCCTATTTTTGTAGCAAGTACAGATAAAAGTTTTCCTTGGATATACTCCTATCAAAACTTGCTAAATGCTTAACCTTTAGACTTGGCTTGTAATCACTAAGTAATTGGCTTGAGATCAGCAAAACCTCTGTCATATTACTTTGCATTAGTAATGTATTGGCTCTCTCAAAAATTGTTTCACTTTTTACGTTTGTTCTGTAGGCGTTCCACTTGATAAAGCTACCAAACTCGCCACTTTCTAGATAGTAAATCTCTCTATTAAGCAATCCAGATAGAGTAGATGCCACATAGTCTTGGCTACCAACCATCGCTATGTCAGTCATTTGATGGTGCCTGATAAAATTTGAAGCTTCTTCACCTGAGGAAAATGGATGCATCAGATCTCTACCAAATGAGTAGATACCGCTAATGCAATGCACCGCTAAAATCAGCGTAAAAATTGATGAATAAACCGTTTCTCTCAAGCGATTGATTTGATGAGATTGTGCTTCATTTGGTCGAGTGCTTAAAGCCGATTGCCTATGAAAGTATGACAGCCATAGATAGGCAATAAACAAAATGAACAGATGACCAAAATGCCTAATCGCAAGGTTGAAATTGAGATAATTTAATGTAAGAATTCCAGCGACACCGAAAAGGTAAGGCGCAAGAATAGATATTTTTTGAGCAACAATTTTGATTGAGAATACCAATAAACCGATAGAAAAAATAATAGATACTTTTACTAGATGACCTGATAAATCTATAATATTAGTGTTCCAAAACTCGTAGATAAAAATATTTGGTAGCGGAATGTAGCTTCTCCATACAGTTGATATAGCGGCTGCCAACTTCCCAATTTCAGACCGTTTATTGCCCACAAAATCTTGTGGAATAGTACTATCTTGAGGAGGGAAAGCCTGAAAAAGAGCCAGCCCAATGCCTAAACTAACAATCAACAAGCTAATTAGTTTTAGTTTGTTATTAGGTAGAGAAGTAACATTATCATCTGAAGATTTTTCAAGTAAAAGAAACAGTTGAAGCGAGGCTGCGATCGCTAACCCATAAAGACTGGTATTTGCTAACAATGCAATAATTATCGATAAGAGTAATATATTTTTTCTATAACGGCTTGTAAAAAGAGCGCAAAAACTAAACGTAAGGAGCACTCCGAGTCCATAACTTCTGCTAATAATTGCGTATTCATAGAAAGCGAAGTAACTGAATATAAATAATGTTTTCTGTAAGCGAGTAAAAGGCGAAAATCTGGCAAAAAGGTAGGTAGAGATGGTTGCGAGAGTTATGCTAAAAAGCTGCATAACAACTGGATCAGGAGTTAATTTGGCAAGAAAATATAAGCACAAATGCCATAATCCAGGATGCCCTTCATATTGCAAATTTTTGAATAGATTGATGATAGAGGCGCTATCCCTAGAAATCATCCAGGCTTGTAGCTCATCTCGCCACATTTCGTGATTTAGAATGCCGACTAACCCTAGCAAAAGAAATGCCAAAGTTAGTAAGTTTGCGAAAACAATGTTGCTGTTTAATGCTGGTTTAGAATCAAGTGGTAAAGCCAAGCTAATCGAAGTTTTTTTACGAGTCATAGACTAACCTCTATTGCACAATTGAATCACTCTACCTGACCTTTGATCGGAAGCTCAGTTCCAATCTATCAATGGGTTTGTCAGGTAACGCGCGCTTTTCGCACTTCACGAAAACGCCCTATGATGCCAAAATTTGATCAGTTAGTTCAACCCCTTCTGCGATAGAGCTAATTTTTCTAGCGGTGTGTGGATCTGGAGCGGTTTAGTCAGAGAATATCGCGTCCGAGGTACGATCGCAGGACTTCTGGAATCTGCACTGTTCCATCTGCTTGCTGATAATTCTCCAAGACGGCTGCCATGGTTCGACCCACTGCTAATCCTGATCCGTTGAGCGTATGGACAAATTGCGTTCCTTTTTGCCCTGCTGCCTTAAACCGAATGTTGCCACGCCGCGCTTGAAAATCCATAAAATTTGAGCAGCTTGAAATCTCGCGATAGGTTCCCGCAGATGGCAACCACACTTCGAGGTCGTAGCACTTCGCTGCCCCAAACCCTAAATCTCCGGTGCACAGTTCGATCGTGCGATAAGGAAGCTTCAAGGCTTGCAAAATCGCCTCTGCATTCAGAACCAGCAATTCATGCTCCTGTTTTGAGGTTTCTGGAGCAACCAGTTTGACTAATTCCACTTTATTAAACTGGTGCAACCGGATTAAACCGCGAGTGTCTCGCCCATAGCTTCCAGCTTCTCGCCGAAAACACGGAGTGTAGGAACAGTGGTGAATCGGCAGCAGGTCGGCTGGAATAATTTCATCGCGGTAGAGATTGGTCACCGGAACTTCTGCGGTTGGGGTGAGCCACAAATCATCTTCAGCACATTTGAAGCTTTCTTCTGCAAATTTGGGAAGCTGACCTGTTGCGGTGAGCGATCGCGTGTTGACTAACAACGGAGGCAGCACTTCTAGATACCCTGCCGCGATTTGCCGATCGAGCATAAACTGAATCAACGCCCGCTCTAGCGCCGCTCCTGCCCCCATCAGCACGACAAACCGGGTTTGGGCGATCTTCGTAGCGCGATCGCTGCTCAAAATTCCCAGCTTTTCGGCAATTTCATAGTGGGGCAAGGGTGCGATCGCGCTCTTATACTCATCGCCCCATCGCCGCACCTCGACATTTTCGGTTTCGTCTTTGCCAACCGGCGTAGAATCGCTCGGCAAATTGGGCAGGGTTAGCAACAGCGCCTTGATCTGAGCATCAAGCTCTTTTTCAGCCGGTTCTAACTCAGTCAACTTGGCTTTAAGCTGTGTGCCTTCATCTCGCAGTGCCTGCACCTCTACGCCGTTTGGATCAGCCCTTTCTTTGATCCGTTGCCCTACCAGTTTTCCGATCTCGTTGCTCCGGGCTTGCAGGTGCGATCGCGCTGCTTCTAGCTCACGCCGTTGTTGGTCAAGAGCCGCGATCGCGCCTATGTCATACCCATCACCCCGATGGTTAAGTTTTTCTTGAACAAGGTCTGGATTTTCGCGGATCAGCTTTAGGTCAAGCACGAGAGGTATCCCAAGATTAAACAGCGTCAGGCAATTTACCCATAAATCAGGATAGCGTGTGAGCCGAAAATAAAAGCTGAAGTTGGGCGCAGGCTTAGCAAAGCTAGGACATTTTCGTAGCCCTACCAAGCCCCATTGCATCTCTCAACATCTCTTAAGGAACCGAAATCGGCACGAGCGCATTCTCCGGCAGATATTCTCGGTAGCGTCCCCCCTCAGAAAGCACCACCGTAATTCTCAGCGAAGAATCAGGCGGAATTTGCAGATCTGCCCATGGCACACTGATTTCGACACAGCTACCCACCCCTACCTGAGCGCGAGTCGCACGAGACTGCCAGCCAAAGTGCTCTCCAGCTTCTTGCAGCCAGATCGTTTGCGTTAACAAATTGACGCCAAGGTGATGATGAAACTGATAGTTTAACGGCGCTTCATTGGGCAAATCGATCAGAGGAATAGCGCTATTGTGCATGGTTTTATCTGCATAGAACCACAGCAGATTCAGTTCTGGTGGAATTTCTTTTCCGGGCTGTGCTCCGGTTTGAAAGTCTAGCCGGAGGTAGAAATTCAGGTGATCGACGCCATACCACAGACGTTGAATTGGGCTGCTGCGGTGCATTGTGCCCCGTGCGCCGCCAATTTCGATGCGTCCGGCTTTATCCCAATCTTGCTCATCTCCCTGCCCATTGATCACGGGATGAATAAAGCCTTCTGGCGGATGGTCGCCCCGCGACGTATGAATCTCTACCGGGCGACGAACCTCGTCTGGAATTGGCTCATTTAGGGCTTGATACAGCGCTGCTAAATGTTCTCGGAAAAGTTGATCAAACATCGCGTCTTGGTTAGACGAATGCCCCTCACCAAACCACCAAAACCAATCCGAGCCTTCTGCGGCATAGAGGGCTTCCCACGCTTCCGGGTTCGTGTCTTCGGTCGCTTCGGGATGGTTTGCCAAGGTTTGCCGCGCCGCCGTGAGCAAATCCCACGCGCGATTTTTAGCCGGGTCGCCAATCCAAGTTGTGAAACTGCCATCGACCCAAGAGCCGCTATGAAGCTGTTGAGCAGGCAGCGTTTCGGTGGGTGGAAACTGCTCGACAAATTCTGAAACTGTGACCAGTTTGATATCTGGATCGTCGTTGAGGGTTTGATAGAGCGTCTCTAAAAAGGGCTTGCCGTCTTGGGGATAAAACTCCCAGCAATTTTCGCCATCTAAGGCGATCGTGACTAGCCACGGTTTGTCTAAGCTGCTGCTCCCAGATTTTAGAGACCGTGCGATCGCTTCTAGCTGCCCGATCAAATCGGTCGCCGCTCGCTTTGGCTCCATGGCGCTATAGGTAAAGCCAATCAAGTCCGACAAACGGTGATCTCGAAAGACGATCGACAAATTCCCCGCAGGCGTCTCTAGGCGATACGGGCGGTAAAGCTTCTGCGGATCGTAAACCGTACCGCGCTCATCTCGGTTAAAGAAATGCTTTAGCGTCCAGCCCAACACCGCTTCATCCGAACAGAGCCACCGAAACCCTTGCTTTGCAACCTCCGGTAAAATTTCTGGACTCACCGACTGCTCCGAAGGCCATAACCCACGGGGCGCGCAGCCAAACCGATCTTTATACATGCCCCACGCTTTCTCAAGGTGGCGGCTGATGTCTTCGGCATACTGGAATCGCTGCTGTGGTAGCGCCATCTGGGGCACGGCAACGCGCCCAGCATTGGTGTCAGCCAACAACGGCAAGATGGGATGGGTGTAGGGCGTGGTCGTCACCTCAAGTTGTCCCGCTTCCTGCATTTTGCGATGTTGGGGAATGATCCGACTGAGAATCTCGCGATGTTTGGCAATAATGCGCTGGCGATCGCTCAACGTAAATCCTTTTCCTTGGTCTAGCCAAGTAGCAATTTCTGGGTCATCCCAAAATAAGGGATCGATCCACGCTAAGTTATGCCACGCCAACAGATCGCTATAATCTTGCAAGCTCCAGTTTTCGATGCACCACGTCCGCCCATGCTCCTGCTGCTGTCGATACAGGTCTGCATAGCGCGGATGAGGATCGATTAATGTGTGATGATTCGCGTCAAAGAAATGCTCTGCAATAAATTCTTTTTGCCCCAGACTCAGTTGTTCTACCGGAGTCAAGGTTGCAGTCAAATAGGGATCTAGCGCCGTCCCCGCGACATAATCCTCAATCTGTAGGATCAGCGATGGCACTAAATTTACCGTCTGATGCAGATTTGGATAGCGCTCTAACAGCAGCACCAAATCCAAATAATCTTTCGTGCCGTGCAGCCGAACCCAAGGCAAGCGATATTGTCCGCCTGGGGCAGAAGAGTTGCTCCGGCTCTTGTAAAGCGGCTGATGCTGATGCCAGATAAAGGCGACGTAGAGAGGATGAGCCATAGATGGAAATGGGGTAGGGGGTAGGGGATTCGCACTTAAGCTGTGCTTGTAGGGAAACAGGTGTCTTTGCTGAGCGTACCGTTTCCTCTACACTTATCCCCCCATACCCTACACCGTATCCTTCCCTACATCACCTGCTCAACTTCAGCAATTTCGGGAATCATTTCGCGCAAGCGGCGCTCAAGCCCCATTCTGAGGGTCATGGTAGAGCTTGGGCAAGCGCCACACGCCCCTTGAAGCCGTAACTTTACGATCGGTCCATCTAGCTCAACGAGTTCGACATTGCCGCCATCTGCCATTAGATAAGGGCGCATTTCGTCAAGAACGGTTTCGACGTTTTCGGTCGTCAGTGCCAATGCTTGAGACATAATTTACCTTACGAGGTGGAGTTAGTTTGATCCTAGCTTGAGATTAGGCTAGTTATGAAGAACAGCCTTGGGTGCGCGACAATTAGGGTTAGGCAGGAACCGTCTCAGGTTTGAGCATGGCAATATTTGAAAAACCAAAGGTTTGAGTGCTGATCTTGCCGTTGTCTTCGGTCTGAATGACGCGGTTGGTGAGAACATAGTAGTCGCCAATTTTCTCGTAGGTGTCTTCAAAGTCGCTCTTGCCGCCTTTAAGTTCGCCCGTTTCAGGATCGCTATACACCGAATCATAGCGATGGGACAAATATCCGCTGCCCGTATCGTGGCTGCTATAGGTGTGGATGGTGACCACAACATTACGAATATGGCGATGCACCAAGCTGACTTCGTTATTACGAACTTTGTAGCGATCGCCCATCGACTTGCCTTTCACAAACACCTCAACGGCTCCGTTTTCGTCGGTGTCGCCCAAGGTAAAGATATTTTTGCCGTGGGTTTCCTCAAACGATCGCCGGACGCGGTGAATCGCCGTTTCCCAAACTTGCCCCTCGATCGCTTTCTTGGCGTCTTCATCGTCAATGCCGCTCACCTCAAACGTGCAGTCAGCATGAATGCGAGCCGTTGCCGTATAGGTCTGATCCCCATTTTGATAGGTAACATCAGCGCTATAGCCCGGAAAATTGCTGTCCCAGGTGTAGCGGTTTTCGTAAGCAGCACGAAATAGGTCACGAGCGTCTTTTTCAGTCATAGGATCTCTCCTTGGTCTACTCTCCTAGTTTAAAGAGTTTCGCGACAAATCGTTTAGGTCGTAATCATGACGGGTTCTTGGTAGAGCGGAATTGTAAAGGTGACCGTCGAACCTAACCCTTCGCCCATGCTATAGAAGTTGACGACGCCGCCCATCGCTTCGACTAGCTTTTGAGAAATCGCAAGACCAAGTCCGGTGCCGCCATACTGCCGGGTCATGGAGCCGTCTACCTGGCTAAATGACTGAAATAATTTGTCTTGCTTGTCGAGAGAAACCCCGATTCCGGTATCGGCAACTCGAATTTTCACCAAGCCCGGAAGATCCTGATTTTGGACGACTACCCGTTTTTTAATCACCTCTGCACTGATAGTGATCCCCCCTTCGTGGGTGAACTTGATGGCATTTCCGACCAAGTTTAGCAAGACTTGCAGAAGACGCTGATAGTTACCGTACAGAATAATTTCATCATGAGTTGGGGGTTGCTGAATTTCTAGACTCAAAAATTTTTGACGGATTTGAGTTTGGGTCATATTTTCTAGCTGAGTCAGCACTTCATCAAGGGTAACGGGACTCAGTTCGATCTGCATTTTGCCAGCTTCGATTTTGGCAATATCCAGCACATCGCTGATCACATCTAGCAGATGCATTGCCGATCGATGGGCTTCTTCGAGAAATTCTCGCTGCTCTTCAGGATCTTCTGCCATGCCGTCTAGAATCAGCTTGAGAAAGCCAATCATGCCATTCAGCGGCGTTCGCAGTTCATGAGAGGTGTTTGCCAGAAACTCGCTCTTGAGGTGAGAAGCCGCTTCAGCTTGATGGCGGGCTTCTTCGAGTTCGCGGTGTTTTTGGCGTAAGTCGGCGTTAACACGCTGCAACTCGGTTGCGAGGGCTTGGCTTTCGGTGAACAAGGTGGCATGGGCGATCGCAGTGCCGACCTGATCCGCCAATTCCTGCATAAACTCAATTTCGTCTTGGGTCCATCGCCGCTCGCGATCGCACTGATACACAATAATCAGACCGTTTGGCTGCTCTAAATAGTGCGTTGCAACCGCTAACCGCGTCTGAAGAACTTCTTCACACTCTGGCTGGGCACAGTCGTCTAGCGTAGGGGCTAGGGTACGGATGGGCTGCAATCGAGCGAGGGCTTGGCTCAGATCCGGCTCATCCTTCAGCAAAAATTTCGTATTTAGTAACGATTCCAGGTTTTCCTGACAATACTCAGCCACTACCTGCACCGTTTGGCTGGGTGCCTCGTAAGGACACAAGATACAGCGGCTGACCCCAAGAGCGCTGCCGAGTCCCGTCACGGTTTGCTGCCAGATCGTTGATAAATCTAACGTCCGACGGACATTCCAGGCAATTTTGGTGAGCAGCCGGTGATATCGATTCGAGGATAAAATATCGCTTTGCACCAACGGCACGTCCTGCCCATCGGAAACGGAGGAAGCCTGCAACCCTGCAAACGATTGCACCTGCTCTCCGGTCACCACAACCAGTGTGGCAGAGCCGATCGGAAACAGAACCGGACTCATCACCAGATCAAACAACAGCGTCTGTTCACCCCACTGAAACAACCAGCGAAACTGATGCGGGGTCTGGTGGGTAAGGACGTGCTGAATCTGGCTGATGTACTGCGCGATCGCAACCGGACTCATCTCCTGTGCCACCACGTCCTCATGGGCATGCCAATAAAACGACACTACCGTTGCAGCAGCGTCGTGAATCATCATCAGTTCTGCACCTACCAGTCTGGGGATCGCATGATTCAACGGCAAAACAGCTTGAGCAAATGCAGCAGAATTGTTTGAGACGGAGTTTGAGGCGTTCACAGACATGACCATTGGACAGCCAGAAAGCGCAGGCAGAGAGCCATAGAACCTGACTCAGCAAAAAATGGCGACACCCTTTGCTAATCGTTCCACTCTCCTCGGGGAGG
Organism: Myxacorys almedinensis A; assembly: GCF_010091945.1. GTDB lineage: Bacteria > Cyanobacteriota > Cyanobacteriia > Leptolyngbyales > Leptolyngbyaceae > Myxacorys > Myxacorys almedinensis. The sequence continues at coordinate 106,463 of NZ_WVIE01000005.1, read as the reverse complement.
CACAGGCGGATTACGGGGCAAACTCCGGGAGAATTCTTCATCCCGTCGAGATTCGTTGCGTAACCATTGCCGAAGTGCGACTTCAACAACCTTACTTGGATCATTCGTGAGGTGCTGAAGCTGCTCCAGTATATCCGGATCAAGCCGGAGTGAGACCTCGACTTTCTCGTGGGAAGCAGGAGAGGGGTAAGTAGAGTCGTTCATGAAGTCAAGCTTAAGGTGCTGGGATAGGGATTGCCCAAACGTGGATAGACACCCCACGTTGAGGGAATGGAATTAGACCTGAATTTAAGCAAGTAAGGGTAAGGCTGGCGCGATTTTTAGAAACCCTCCCCCTCTGGTCTCTACACCGTCATAGTCATGGGTCATAGTTATGAGTCATAATCACGAGTTCACTCCTTAGCGTTTGAGGCATCTTAGCCCCCAGGATGGGGTTAAAAGATGAGGGGTGAGGGCTGTGTGCGATCGCAGCAGCCTTAAAAATCAGCCTTAAAAAATGGACTAAAAATCGAAAAAGGTAACTTTCTCAGTCCAACCTCACTTAATATTAATTGTCAGGCGATCTAACGCCTAGATCCTAAGGTTCAACTATTCTTTACCTCTTCTCGATGGTTTGATGGAAGATTGCACTCTAACGATGCGTCGGTACTTGTTTTTACAGAGCCTTCAATAAAGTTTCAAACGTCTTCTCATAAATTATTGAGGGCTGCTCAGCAGTCAAAATCGCCAATATGCCAAGGTCAGTTCTCGGTTAGAATGACCCAGTACCGTGGCGAGGGGCATCTGTAATCACCCTCGAAGTTGGCAGAGTCAAGTAGAACAGAGAAGAGGATGGGTTTCTGGAGCGGCGTAGAGTTCCGTACTTTATCAAAGAAAGCATTAAAATATCTTAAACATCGGCTAATTTGCTCCCCCGCTCTAGCAATTCTACGGAACGAGAGATGCCCACTTAATTTAGGGTAGCTATCGTCCCCTTTAATTCTTAACATCGCTGCTACCTCAACCCTCCTTTTATGACCGACGTACCCGTCCACCGAATCCGCAACTTTTCGATCATTGCTCACATCGACCACGGCAAATCTACCTTGGCAGACCGTTTGTTACAAGAAACAGGGACGGTCACCGCACGGGATATGAAAGAACAGTTCCTTGACAACATGGAGCTAGAGCGAGAGCGTGGTATTACCATCAAGCTGCAAGCTGCCCGCATGGCGTACACCGCTAAAGACGGTGAGGAGTATGTTTTAAACCTGATCGACACGCCAGGACATGTGGACTTTTCCTATGAAGTGTCGCGATCGCTAGCGGCTTGTGAAGGGGCGCTGCTGGTCGTCGATGCGTCCCAAGGGGTAGAAGCCCAAACGTTGGCAAACGTCTATCTGGCAATGGAACACGATTTAGAAGTGATTCCGGTGCTCAACAAGATCGACCTGCCCGGAGCCGAACCGGATCGCGTCAAGCAAGAAATTGAAGAAATTGTCGGACTCGATTGCAGTCAGGCAATTTTGGCATCCGCGAAAGAAGGGATCGGCGTTCCAGAAATTTTAGAAGAAATTGTTCACCTGGTGCCGCCCCCACCAGACACGATAGATCAGCCCCTCCGCGCCCTCATTTTTGACAGTTACTATGATGCGTATCGCGGAGTGATCGTCTACTTTCGGGTGATGGATGGTCGGCTAAAAAAAGGCGATCGCATTCGTCTGATGGCGTCTCGAAAAGAGTACGACATTGATGAACTTGGCGTTTTGTCGCCAACTCAAGTGCAAGTCAACGATCTTCATGCTGGGGAAGTGGGCTACCTCGCTGCCTCCATCAAAGCGGTGGAAGATGCCCGGGTTGGCGACACCATTACGCTCTCTCAAAAGCCTGCAACAGAGGCACTGCCGGGATATGTTGAGGCAAAGCCGATGGTGTTTTGCGGCATGTTTCCTACCGATGCGGATCAGTTTGCAGATCTGCGAGATGCCCTAGAAAAGCTGAAGCTCAATGATGCGTCTCTGAACTATGAGCCAGAAACCTCCAGTGCCATGGGCTTCGGCTTCCGGTGCGGCTTTTTGGGATTGCTGCACATGGAAATTGTTCAGGAGCGTCTAGAGCGGGAATATAATCTCGATTTGATTATCACGGCTCCCTCGGTTGTCTACCGAGTGACCACAATCAAAGGCGAAGTCGTTTACATTGATAATCCCAGCAAGCTGCCGTCTCCTCAAGAGCGCGAGAAAATCGAAGAACCTTACGTCAAGCTTGATATCATCACGCCTGAAACCTACGTCGGAACCTTGATGGAGTTGTGTCAGACGCGGCGCGGTATCTTCAAAGACATGAAGTATCTAACGCCCGGACGGACAACGCTGATTTATGAGATGCCCTTGGCTGAGGTCGTGACGGACTTTTTTGATCAGATGAAGTCGCGATCGCGCGGGTATGCCAGCATGGAGTATCAACTCATCGGCGATCGCGAGAATGCCTTAGTTCGGCTTGATATCCTGATTAACGGCGATCCGGTCGATCCATTAGCCACGATTGTTCACCGCGACAAAGCCTACGGCGTCGGACGCGCCCTCACCGAAAAGCTTAAAGAACTGATCCCACGGCACCAGTTTAAGATTCCCATCCAAGCCGCGATCGGCAGTAAGGTCATCGCCAGCGAGCATATTTCTGCAATCCGGAAAGACGTGCTGGCAAAATGCTACGGCGGCGACATTTCTCGGAAGAAGAAACTACTGCAAAAACAGGCAAAAGGCAAGAAGCGCATGAAAGCGATCGGAACCGTTGATGTTCCTCAAGAAGCGTTTATGGCAGTCTTGCGGTTGTCAAATGAGCAAGGTTAAATCAGCGTAAAGCTTCTGTGGGAGAAGGATTGAGGTTCTTCTGTAGCAGAAAGGTCGAGGGCAGTGTCCCGCTTCTTTGTTGAACAGAGGGCGAATAGCGATCGCGCTGCGCCGGACGCAGACAAGTCTTGCAAATCAACCGACCATATTGGAACGTTCCGGCGCAGCGCGACTGTTAGGTTTTGTTGTTATGCTCCACCGTGATGACTACACTTCCCTTCTTGTGTCCTTGTTCGACATACCTGTGAGCCTCGGCAGTCTGTTCCAACGGATAGCGCCTATCTATGACCGATTTCATCTTCCCTGCCTCAATTAGCTCTTTGAGAAAAATGAGATCTTCTTTACGCTCGATCGCGATCCCACCGATTACTTTCTTACTGCTCGTCATTGAAGCCCATAGCCCTCGCACTATCGAAGACAGATCTATGTGGAGTGCCCTGAGATAGATTCCGCTTTGCTTCAGTGATCTTAGAGAACCTGAAAACGGACTTTTGCCTACCGTGTCAAAAACAATATCGTAGGTCTTACCACTTTTGGTAAAGTCCTCTTTGGTATAATCAATAACCTTGTCGGCTCCCAGAGATTTCACCAATTCCAAATTCGCTGTACTACATACCCCCGTCACTTCTGCACCAAAGTGCTGGGCAAGCTGCACAGCAGCCGTACCTAACGCTCCAGAAGCCCCATAGATCAGAACGTTTTGTCCCCTTTGAATATTTCCCTTATTTCTAAGGAAAATCAATGAGGCTGTTGCCCCAAACGGAACAGCAGCCGCTTCTTCATAGGTCATATTGGTAGGCTTTATCGCGATCGCTCCTTCTTCAGGCAGGCATATGTACTGGGCATTAGCGCCAAGACTAATTCCTGCTCCAGCAAATACCTGGTCACCTTCTTTGAAGAGTTTTACATTTTTGCCTACTGCTTCAATTTCTCCGGCTAGCTCAGACCCTAGTATCGCGTTTTTTTTGGGTCGTATGAAACCATAGAAAAATCTTACGGGGAATGGGTCAGCCTTTCGTATGCGTAAGTCCGCTGACGTTACTGTTGTCGCATATATTCTTATCAGTACCTCATTTTCCCTAGGAGTAGGTTTTTCTACCTCTTTTAGCTGCATAACCTCAGGTGATCCGTACTCCGTGCATACAATCGCTTTCATGACTGCTCCTCAAAGATGGCTTCAGTGTAGTTAGTTCACTACAAGCTCCTATCCAATGATTTTGCAAAACCTAACTTATCTCTATGCCCTTTCCTGGCTTAGATTCCCGACTAGGAAAGGGATTTTTTATAGAAACGGCGCATACCTATAAAAATACGTAATACTGCACAGACGGCTTAAAGTTTTAGTGAAATCTTTATCTGTTACGAGTCGGCTCTCAGAGTTTTTGCTAAGGTTCTACTAAAAAAGTGGAATTTACCAGTAGCGTACTTTTCCATAGGCTGGACGTAGTTTCACTGCTATGTTTCGTGATGCAGCTTTGCCGAGTGGGTACACTTTTGGCAAGCAAGGCATGATCAACCAACCTTCTGATCGGCTCTCTCCTTTCCCTTGCTCGTTTGCAACTCTAACTGCGGATTTTTTAGACTTATGCGAATTCTTGTCACTGGTGGTGCGGGGTTTATTGGCTCCCATCTAATTGACCGACTCATGCAGCAGGGGCACGATGTTGTTTGCCTCGACAACTTCTACACTGGGCACAAACGGAACCTCCAGCCCTGGATGGGGCATCACAATTTTGAACTAATTCGCCATGACATCACAGAACCCATTCGGCTAGAAGTCGATCAGGTCTATCACTTGGCATGCCCCGCTTCGCCGGTGCATTACCAGTACAACCCAGTTAAAACCATCAAAACCAACGTGATGGGGACGCTCAACATGTTGGGGCTGGCAAAGCGCGTTAAGGCTCGATTTTTGCTGGCGTCTACGTCAGAGGTATACGGTGACCCAGAAGTGCATCCCCAGCCCGAAGAATACCGGGGCAGTGTCAACCCTATCGGCATCCGCAGTTGCTACGACGAAGGAAAGCGTGTTGCTGAAACCTTAGCTTTTGACTACCACCGCCAAAACGACGTAGACATTCGTGTTGCCAGAATTTTCAATACCTACGGTCCTCGAATGCTGGAAAACGATGGACGGGTCGTGAGCAATTTGGTGGTGCAAGCTCTGCGAGGAGATGCGCTCACGGTTTATGGAGATGGCTCTCAGACGCGCAGCTTTTGCTACGTCTCAGATCTGGTAGAAGGACTCATGCGCTTGATGAACGGCAATTATATCGGTCCGGTGAATTTGGGCAATCCGGGCGAATACACGATTTTGCAACTGGCTCAAACGATTCAACAGATGGTCAATCCGGGTACGTCCGTCAAATTTGAACCCTTGCCCCAAGACGATCCCCGCCGCCGCAAACCGGATATCACTCGTGCCAAGACCCATTTAGGCTGGGAACCAACGATTTCTCTTGACGAAGGATTGGAGCGGACGATCGCTGATTTCCGCGATCGCGTCACCCCTCCCACCTCGCAACCTGAATCGGTCGCCAGTTTCTAGTTGCCCCGTTGCGACGAATGAAAGAACCTTGACTGCTAGATCTTGAGGGTTCTTTCCCATTTATGTCTAATCGAGAATAAACTGGATTATTTTCTCTAGCTGATTCTCCAGTCCCATTACCCTATTTCTAAGGAGTTCTCATGCGTGTTTGTGTCATTGGTACAGGATACGTTGGCTTGGTCACCGGAGCGTGCTTGGCTCACGCAGGGCATCATGTGATTTGCGTCGATAACAACGAAGCAAAAGTGAAGTTGATGCAGTCGGGGCAGACTCCTATTTTTGAACCGGGGCTGTCCGACATTATGCAAGCGGCTATTCAATCCAAACGCTTGGAATTTACAACCGACACGGCCGCAGGGGTTGAGCACGGACAGGTTTTATTCATCGCCGTGGGTACGCCTGCCTTGCTTAATGGCGAGAGCGACACGCGCTATGTCGAAGCTGTAGCCCGTAGCATTGGCTCAAACCTCAACGGTGGCTACAAAGTGATTGTCAACAAATCGACTGTCCCGATCGGGTCAGGAGATTGGGTCAGAATGATTGTTCTCGATGGGATTGCCGAGCGTCAAAAATCGGAAGCTCAGCCAGTTTTAGCCAGCGTTGGAGGAGGCGACGCCGATATCACCACGACTGCTGTTGTCGGGGAATATGATTTTGATGTGGTCAGCAACCCTGAGTTTTTGCGAGAAGGATCGGCTGTTTACGATACTTTCAATCCAGATCGGATTGTGTTGGGCAGCAGCAGCGATCGCGCGATCGCCCTCATGCAAGACCTCTATGCACCCATTGTTGAGCGTCAATTTGCCGAACATGCGTCTGCCCCTGCCGTGCCGGTTGTGGTGACAGATATTAGTTCGGCGGAGATGATCAAATACGCGGCAAATGCGTTTTTAGCGACCAAGATTAGTTTTATCAATGAAGTGGCAAATATCTGCGATCGCGTTGGGGCAGATGTGATGCAGGTTGCCAAAGGCATCGGTTTAGACTCCCGCATTGGCAGCAAATTTTTGCAGCCCGGGCTGGGTTGGGGTGGGTCTTGCTTCCCGAAAGATGTGTCTGCCTTAATTCATACTGCCGATGACTACGGTTACGAAAGCCAACTGCTCAAAGCGGCTGTCAGCGTCAACGAGCGTCAGCGTCTGATCGTAGTTGAAAAGCTCCAGCAAGTGTTAAAGATTTTAAAGGGAAAAACCATTGGGCTTTTGGGATTGACTTTCAAACCCGATACCGATGACCTCCGTGATGCTCCTGCCTTAAATGTGATCGAGAATTTGTCCCGCTTGGGCGCAAAAATTAAAGCCTACGATCCCATCATTTCTCAAAGCGGAATGCGGCATGGGTTGTCAGATGTCCTAGTTGAAACAGATGCAGAACGTCTTGCCGATGGGTGCGATGCTTTGGTTTTGGTGACCGAGTGGCAGCAATTCCAAACTTTGGACTACGCCAAAATGGCGAAGCTGATGCACACCCCCATCCTGATCGATGGTCGTAATTTCCTTGATCAAGCTGCTTTAGAAGCGGCGGGCTTCCGGTGCATGGGTATTGGTCGGTAAATCCAAGGTATACCCTCAGTTAGAAATCATAAATAAAGAACGTGGGCACTCCATTTGTCCACGTTTTTTACTTAAATCATGGTTTGTCAATTTTTTGTCGTAAAAAGCCACACGCCGACCTAAAGACTCGCTCTAGATCTCGTGTCAGCCGTTTTGCCTTTTGTTTTGAGTTGTCCAACCCATACTCTGTCACTGCCATTGGTGGATGAACGCGAATTTTAACGGCGCACCGCCAGGGCACTAGAGGCTTACTGTACTGAATGGTAATTGGCACAATTTGAATGCCGAGATCAGGTTGACTCGCTTCTGCTTGCAGCGCTAACCGAGCAAGACCGGGTTTGAGCGGTCTGCACTCGCGAAACACATTTCCTTCTGGAAAAATGACCAGTGCTTCTCCCTGCTGAAGCAGTTCGACACTATGACGAAGCGTTGCGATCGCAGGATGCCGCGTATCGATCGCGAACCCGCCCAATCGTTGAATAAACCACCCCTGTAAACCTTTAACTTCATCTGCCGTCACCATAAACCGCAGCATCCGCCCAGTCACATCTTGCCCCACTGCGTAAGGAACCATAAACGCATCCCACCGCGACCGATGGGTTGGGGCCAAAATCACAGGACCTGTCTGTGGAAAGTTTTCTCGACCCGACACTTCAATCTGCTGAAAGTAGAGAGGCAGCAAAACGTAACGTGCGATCGGATATGCCAATGCTGCAAGCCAAGGAGAGCAGGTTGATCTCACGGACTTCACTTCAGACCGACTTTGAGAAGAAGACGCAGATTGAGAAATGGTTTTTGAACAGATCTGAGAAGGTTGGGGGCTGGTCTCAATACGATCGCGGTTAGGGGAATTCGGCGAAATCATGAAGTCGAGCAAGAGCATGGTCGCAATAAGAAACAACTAAAGAGCTTCGTATGGCGGGCGAAATGTACCCTGTTTGTCATACCGTACCGGGTTTCGACATATTGCGCCTCTACTCAGGGACACTTCCAAGGCTGGCTATTGCGTGTAGCCTCTTCCTTTAGGAGGATCTATTGCTTCTGGTCTGTTTAATATGAGCTTGATAGAAGATTGTTGACAGTCACAGTTTCATCAGCTACATTGATAAATGTCAATCAGGCGCACGGTGCTGGTTATTATGCCCCCATCGTCTAGAGGCCTAGGACACCTCCCTTTCACGGAGGCGACGGGGATTCGAATTCCCCTGGGGGTATTGTGGTGAGAAAAAGCTAGGAACGGGAGCTACTCTCGTTCCTAGCTTTTCTCTATAGAACCCATTTGGGATCTATTCATTTGCTAGCCGTTTCAGCATCAGTCGGATGAAGCACAGATTGAGTTTAGCTGTGGCGTGGTTCAAAGTCCTCTCAAAGTTTTTGACCAAACTCTTACAGCGCTCCATCCAAGCATTCGAGCGTTCAATGACCCATCGAGTTGCCACGGGCACAAATCCAGCTTTACCTTGTGCCGCTTTTTCGGCTTGGGTGGGCTTGGGCGCGAGTTCAAACCGAATCTTGGTCAGAATCTGGGGATAGACGGTTTGCAGGGCTGCTGTGATCTTGTCCGGGTGGTACCCGTGGTCGAGCAAAATGGTGATCTTTGGAATATTGACGGGTTTGGCGCGAAAGTAATCCAGGTTGTGGCTCAACAGTTCAATTAAGCCTTGGTCATCGGACACGCTCGCTTTGGTGCACTGAGTAAAGAACGGTAATCCCAGAGTATCGACGGCGAGATGGCGTTTGATGCCATTGGTGCATTTGTAATGACAGAACCCTTTGGACTCAATACTGGCATTACACGTATTTTTCACCGCTTGCGAGTCGATGAGCAGCAAGCGGGTCCACTTTGGTTTTTTTTGACGTGTTCCCGCACTTGAGCATGCAAGGCAGACATGATCTGCTCTAGCACTCCATCAGAGCGCCACTGCTTGTAGTGCCAGAATACGGTCGAGTAGGGCGGCAAGTCTTTGGGCAGATCACACCAGTTGCAGCCATTCTTCAGTTGGTAGAAGATGCCATCCAAGATTTGTCGCTTTGTCCAACGAGGTGGTCTGGTTTTCTTCTTTTGCGGCAGTAATGGCTCGATGATTTCCCACTCTCTGTCCGTTAAACTGCTGGAGTACGACATTTATTGCTGATCTTAGCTCACCCCATCCGAGATCCCAAATGGGTTCTATAGAGGTGGCACGCGATCACGCCGGTTGATCGCCGCATCATAGGCAGCCTGAACCACATCCAAGTTCAGCCATCGGTGATAGATGCTCTCATGCACCCCGTAGCTGTGCCCCATCATCTTCGCCACGAGCTTGTAATCCATGCCGTAGGTCAAGGTGGCACGAATGGCGTAAGCATGGCGCAAATCGTAGAGGTGGAAGGGCAGACCGAATCCGTGAAAGTAACGTGTGGCTGAATGCCCTACATCGATGTTGGGGCGATTGAGCTTGATTGGTGGAAGCTGCACGTCTGAGACTTGGAACCGATTAACCCATTCGGGGTGGAAGGCCCAGACCGGGCGAGAACCCGTTTTGGTGTTGTCTCCCACAAAAATGACGGGATTCCCTTTTTGAATTTCCTCTAGATTGAGACGAAAGACCTCGTGAGGACGTAAGCCATAGGTAGCAATCACGCCGTAGACCCACTTCCACCCTAAATTTGTCAAACGATCGTAGGTTTCTGCGATCGCACCATCGGAGGGCAGGTCACGCGGCTGCACGGCTTTAGGCGAGTACTTGCCAGCATAGGGTGAGGGGTCGTATTCGATGCCTGCAAACCGTGCGATCGCACCTACCACCATGCAGCAGCGCTTGCGAGTTTTGGTATTGACCGGAGTATCAAGCACGGTTTGATGCAGTAGCGCTGCCGTCAACGGCGCTTGCTGAGGCAAACGGTTGAGAATCTTCTGATAGTCGGTCTTCCAGGTTGTCTCACTGCTACCGCGCTGTAGATAGTCCTCACGGAATCTATCGATCCAGTCTTGGCAGCTAATCATGATGGGCTTTCTCCAATCGGCTCACATCTTTGAGGTAGAAGACGCTGGTTTTAGCGGTTCGCTGGTTTCTGACCCTGACGCGATCGCCGTTGACCTCCAATACCTTACTGGGTTCGATTAATTCAAAGAACAGTGGCTCACTCAAGGCGTTGATTTCAACGAAACTCTTGTCCTTGATTTCACGGTAAGGAAGTTTGTCACTTTTATACCTAAACCACGTAGCTTTAGCACTGGCAATGACCAGATCGCCAACGTTAACTTCTGTTAAGTTGTTGTCAATAGCAGGGGGGTCGATCAACCCGCGATCAACCGGTCGATCAACTTGGCGATCAAAGGCTACAACCCTTTTATCTATTCCGTTGGTCGCCTCTTGGATCGGGCTATTGATCGGTTGATCGCCTAAATTCGCGTTTTTCAACAGTGAAAAATCCGCGTTTTGGTCGATCAACCGATCAATAGAGCTTGAAACGTCCATTTGGTCTCCGTTGGAGCCTTTGATCGCGGGTTGATCGCGGGTTGATCGACCTTCCCCCTCGATCAACCTTGTCCCGCAGTGGTAAAGCATGGTTCTGTTGTGTCCTTTTGGATACCTCAGTGCTAAACCCTTTGCCCACATCTCCTTCAAAACTTTGCGGACGGTGTTTCGATTCAATTGCAGATGGTGAGCAATTTCTTCTGCCTCAAACCCGACCCCAAGATTGGCATCTTCATTCAGCCACAATTCGATCCGCTTCTCGGTGTGGGCAGTTTCCTCGGTCTCTTCCCCTTCCTGACCGACGTAGGCAAAGGTAAAGGTCTCTTCATCGAATTGGAACTTATAGCGCCCTGGGGGGCGTCCCATACGAGTTTTCTGCACCCGGATGACTCGTTCCCCGCTCTGCTCATCGGTTACCCCCATGCCCCATACTTCTGAAGCAGAGTTGTAGAGGGCTTTAGTGCCGCGTGATTGCCCCTCAGAGTTGGAATGGTGCACGACGGCAAAGGTGCACCCGTAGCGATCGCCAAGGTCGTTGAGTTGGAGCATGAAACGAGCGTATTCGGTGTCGTTCTCGCTGATCAACGTGTTCCGGTTGATCGCTGTCACCGAGTCAATCATGCAGAATCGCACCGGGTCTCCTGCATCCTGGTACTGCTTCAGGTAGGCTTCCAGTCTTGGCATGTTCTCAACTTGCCAGCCGGGTACCAACTGCACGGGGTGAGATTTCTCAAGATCTCGAATTTTGAGGCGTTCACGAGTGACGATAACGGGTTCATCGGATTGCAGAATGAGGACTCTTCCTTGAGCCACAGGGTAGCCATTCCACGGCTGCCCCTTGACGATGCACTCGATGAGTTCGTAAATCAGCAGAGACTTGCCGGTGCCACCGAGGGCGTGGAGTAGGAGAACAATGCCTTTCGGAATCCATCCGTTAACGATCCACTCCTTGACCTGGACACAAAGATCATCGAGTTGATCCATGTCGTATGCAACGAATGGGGCTTGGTTGATCAGCGCCTTGTGGTAGGCGTTCATCATGGACGATTGCGGGATTTTGAGGCGCTTGGCGAGCTTGGCAAGTTTGAATTCCCGCAGCCCGGCATCTACGATCGCTTCGATGTCACGGATGCTTTCTACCATGCGAGTGAATTCTCGCTCTTCCAGGTCTACGCCTAGGCGGTCTTTCATTAAGACCTCAGCGACCTGCTCCATGACTTCTAGCGGAATGTCATAGCTTCTGCCAAGTTGAGCAAGTTCTTTTCTGGCAAGCTCTGGACTGGTGAGGTTGAGAGCGGTAGACTCTAGAACCCTGTCCTCAAAGCGGACGCGGGCGGTTGCCTCCAGGTCAGCAAGAGCATCTGATTTGGAAGTATGCTTGGAAAAGGTTGATAGCATTGGTTTGAGTGTTTTGTAAGCGTGTATCTCACGTTGTTTTATTCGTCACAACGTGGAAGGGTGTATACGGATTGCGGAATCCAAAAAAAAGGGGGGGAAGGGTGCTGATGACACTCTTTCCCCCTTTTTGCGTTTTTATTCGTCGTCGCGAAGTTCAAACGTCACGGAGATTGCGGTTAGGTCTCCGTCGTCATCGGCAGAGGAGTTAATTTGGGTGATGTCATCTTCTGAGATGGGGTGTTTGAGCTTCAGAGAGATTGCCTGAACTAGAAGCGGCTTAAGCTCAGCCGTAGAGATGTAAACGTCTGCAAACATGTCTTTCCTGGTTGATGCGATCCTTCGGAGCTTGCGTAGCGATCGCGTTTTTATTTGTCGTCGCGTAGCTGATGGGCGATCGCTGTCACTAATCCCAGCAGCCCCTTAACGGTGAGTTGGTTAAGCAGGAGCAGAAAGTTTCTGGGCAGGAGGTGGCTCTGAACATCTGCAAGGGAGTGGGTATGCAGCAGGTGGCTGAGGATGACGAGGGCTTCTGTTTTTTGGGCGTAGGAGAAGCGCTCTAGGTGTGACCCCCATTCGTCGGCTATCAGTTCGAGGATGGCGCTGTTTGAGCGGTGTTGAGTCTGCATGGTCTATCCTTAGGTTCAAGTGTTTATCTAACGGGCGAATCGCGGCAAGCGATCGCATACTGGCATCCCCCGCTATCTCTTAGAGAGGTAGTGGGGGATGATTTTTGAGGAGCAGTGCAGGGAAGGACGGCAAATCTAGCCCTACACCGCTACGTCAACCGAACAAGTGTTCAGTCCTGAATATTCTAACTGAACACTTGTTCATGAACAAGAGTTCAGTTAGAATGAGCAAAAATAGACACGATTCGCAGTTCATGAGCCTTTTACAGGACAAGAGCAAAACTCCAGAAGACGTAGCAAAAGCGCTTGGTGTATCGCCAAGGGCAGTTTATTACTGGACGTCGGGTAACCGCGAGCCTCGCCTGACGATCAAGCAGGTTCAGGCTCTCTGCCTGCTTCTGGACTGTTCTATTCACGAACTCCCCGCCTATTTTGGTCCAAACAAAAACGCTGAAGCATGACCCACATACTTCAGCGTTGACTCGAATTTTGTAATTAGGAGAGTAAGCACAATGATCTAGCATTCAGAGCCAAGCGGAAGCGCGAACTTCCCTTGGCGGCGCTCCGTAGGCTGTTTATCCCGCTACAGAGACTTCAATTAAACATCAAATTCTGAAACCAGGGCGTGAAATTGGAACCTCCCACCCTGGTTCACCCCAAACAATCGAGGTAATTCAATTATGCCAAAGTCATGGCGTGGCTACGATGGTGAAGATGATATGACCGATGAAGATGTAATGCAGCGAGGAGGAGAGCAGGCAAGAGCAATGCTGCAAGGCGGCGATGCTTTTACGAGTAGTCTTGATGATGACGGAAAGCCCACCGGAGGTTGTTACAATATGGACTATCCGCAATCTTGGCACGATGAATGCAATCAACGCCTAGAACAGGATGAATACTATGAAGCTCAGACCGAAAAAGATCTTCAAGAGTTGTATGTTAATTGGGATGAGGAAGAGTCATGAAAACAGAGATTGAGCAAATGCTTAACGCCATGAAACTTAAGAGTCCTGCTGCTGTGAAGGCTCGGTTAGAGCATTTAAGCCATAAACAGTCTGCCAAGCCCAAGTCGGCATAATTCTGAGGTGCGATCGCGGCGTTTCCACTCACCGCGATCTGCTGATCAACCAACAGCTTGGGAATGATACGTTTAAGCCCCTCACAGCAATATTGTCGTGAGGGGCTTAAACGTATCAAAGGTAGGCTAATAATGGTTGAACAAATCCGAATTGATCACTCTGTAATTCCATTCATGATGCCCAAATTCCATCTCGGTCAGAAAGTTCAGGCAGATGGGGATATTGGTCACATCATTGGGCTAAAGCGAGACAAGTACGCCTGGAGCTACTGCGTTGTCGAAGGAGCGCAACCTACCGATGACAGTGGTGAAGAATGGCATGAGGAACATAAACTGTCTGCAGTGGAGTAGCGATTAGCTAACAGTTTGAGAGCGCAAAAAAGCCCTTCCAGTTCCAATCTGGGAGGGCTTAAAATATGAATACTTATTAGCACTTCAATTATGACTGACCAATCCTCAAACAACCTGCCCGATCGGGTGGAACGTCTCGAAGTTGACATGACCGATGTCAAAATCTCACTCAACCGATTGATCGACGCCTTTTATCAAAACAATGCCATCACCACCAATGCCGTTGAACGACTTGCAGAAGCACAATTGCAATACATGGAGCGCAATGAAGTGCGAATGGCGCGGATAGATGACCGGTTTGACCAGGTTCTAAATCGCATTGATGAAATGCAATCAGAAGTGAGAGGACTGCAAACCGAGAATCGTCGCATCTGGCAAGTGATCAGCGATCGCCTTGGGTTAGAGTAATGACCTTCTGCCACAAACCCAACTAACCCTTATGACACAACTAGTTGTCACGAACCAAGTCTGGACGGACAAGCCCAACGAATTTGGAATCCATCATCATTATCAAGTCGTTAAGGTTAACGAGTCGTTCGTTTGGTACGAAAATCTTGACTCCTCAAAGAAGCGGTTAATTCGCTCATCGATCGGGCATTTCATCAAAAGTCGCGAGCTTGTACCCTCCTGACCTTCTGCCCCACACCGCAGAAGACCCTAGGAAAACCCCCACTCTCTCGTTCCTGGAAGGTGTGTCATCCCACGAGAAACTGAGGGTTTCAGACTATAACCGAACGGTAATATAGTCCAAATCTAGTCCACCTAGAGTGTGGAGCTAATATTCACCAAATTTAAGCCGTCAGAGGAAATAACATCCTTCGGGGAATTTTCGGCTCTCCCCCGACCGCCATCCCCCACGATTGCAATGTTGCGCTGAATTTCCAGGGTTAGTTGTTGGAGTGCGATCGCCGTTGAATGCTTATCCATCAGTCCCTCTTGCAGCAACCACAGCCGCACTATGCCCACCGCGATTCGGATTTCATCATCCATGCTCATCGTCTTAGTCCCTCGGATCAAAGTTGGTTGACTTTTGCAGGAATCGTTCCATCTGTTGCACCCGCTTCTCTAACGCCTGCACTTCTCCGCGCGATCGCTGGGCAAAATGCTCGAATCGTTCCTTCAACCCATTAAAGTGCAGGGTCAGCTTATCTTGTAAACTTTCCAGCAAAATATCTTTCTTCTCCAGGTTGTGCTGTATGCGGCTCACGGACGCCGCAGACTTCCAGACGCTCATGGTGATCATCGAACAGAAGGAGAGAAAGCTGATGGCAAAGATGACTGCTTCAGTTCTGATTTGCATCGATTTGCGGCTCCAATTCGCTTAAGAAGGCTCGCAGGGTGTCTGCGATCGCTTCCCGCGTGTTGAGTTGCCCAATGGCAATTTGAAAGGCGATGAAGGCGATTCTCTGTTTGAGTTGACGAGTGATTTTCATGGGTTACTAGCTTGATTGAGTGATTCGATTTGAAGCTCTAGCGCCTCAATGCGTTTGAGCGCATCGATGTGCAGTTGATCCAAGATTTCGGAGAGCGGAAATCCTGCCTGCTCCCCAACTGAGATTGCTTGTGGCGGCATCAGTTGAGATGCGATCGCATTGCCGTCGTCGTCTAAAACCTTCCCTAGAAATTGAATATGTGCCCCCTTGAAATTGCCAGCATCGTCCCATCGCGCCAACAGTTCGTAAGGGACAAGTTGTGTCGTTCTGGTTTGCTGCATAACGTTAAGAGATAACTTCTCGGTCGTGAACCCGTCGCCAGGTCGTGCCATCACTAAAGGCGATGGTGCCCCCTCCAATTTCATTGGAGACGTAAATCATTGCCCCGGCATTGGCGCTGGCGGTTGGCACGGTTGCAACAGTGTACGAACCAGGTCTGATCATCGTTCCCGATATCGTGCCGCCTGCATTGAGTGCGCCGCCCACACCCATGCCGCCGTTGACAGTCAGCGCCCCGTTATTTGGAGCGGTAGATGCGGTTGTATTGAGAACGCCAAATTTCACGCTGTCAAGCGTCAGCAGCGACATGGAAGGGTTGAACCAAAACGACCAATTTTTGGTGTAATTGTCGCCTGATCCATAGATGACGGGCTGATTTGCCGTAACCCCTGGAAGGTCAATCCGTAGTCCCCGACCGTTGACATGGCTATTAATCAGGGATAGCCCCGCTTCAAACTGGCGATTGGCAACGATCGTCAGCGACCCGACCCCGCCATTGCTGGTGAGAGGACGAAACGCCGTTCCATCAAAGGTGAGGGGAGCGAGTGTCAGCCCCCCAGTGCTACCCCGAACAAAGAGGAAACTTTGCCCTGAGGAATAGGGAGCCGCCGTCGTTGCGAGCGTGGTGAACGTTGCTGGCGCTGGCGCGATCGCACCGATCGCACCCGGCTTTGACCAATCGACAATGGGCGGGTTATGCAGTGCCATTACAGAAATTCAGAGATTAACGCATTGCCATTAACCGCCGCCCACACCCCCGCAATTGAGCCGGTATAGCCAAACGGCACCTCATAGTAACCGTTTGGCTCTAGGGGGAACGTGAAGTCAGTTGTAGTCGCTGTTGCACCCAATTTCACATACAGGCGAGCGGTGCTGTTGTTAAACAGTGTTGCCCCAAGACGGTCAAGATTGACCGCTAGTAGCGCGGTGGAAGTCGTTGCTGCGTTGATCGCGTAGTGTGAAGCTGTGTTCGCTTTCGGCTGTTCCAGCGCCACGGGGGGCGGGTTGTAAAGTCCCATGCTTTTATACCTCTACAAAATCTCGAATCAACGCCTTGCCGTTTGACGATCGCCAGCGCCCCCACATTCCCGTTACAGGCGAAAACGGCGTTTCAAAGTAGCCACCAGGTGGAACCTCTACTGCAAAATCTTCAGGGGACAATTGCTCAGCAAAATCAAGATAGAGAATTGAGCTACTGCGATTAAAAATCGTAGCGCCAACCCGATTTTCGTTTGCTGACAGCAATGCGACCGGTAAAGTAGATGCGGACTTGCTAACCCTAGTGACAGAGGTTTTGCGGTTTTGGGAGGTAGAAGATCCCTCAAGATCAAACAGTGGCATGGTGCTTAAAGGAGAACATTAGTTAGGCGAGATTTGACCCTCAATTCGATCCAGTTGTGTTTGCAACTGCCCAATGAGGAGTTCGGTGCTGTCGTCTTCGGGGCCTGAATACTGGTAAATCGTGACTGACATTTGTTGCATCCAGGAGGGAGTCGAGAATCGAAGTTTGTAATTCGGGGCGATGTCAGGCAACAGTATGAGACGCTGTTTGTTCAACGGGATGCGCCACGAGCCTAAATCCGCGTCCATTGTGTTGTTGTTCCCACCCCACGCGATTAGGGGTGTGATCCACCCGCCGGTATTCCAGGTCGAGCGAATCCCCTTATTGCTCGCTGTTCCCACGATTAAAATTCGATGCTCAATCTGCAAGGGAATGAGCCGTGCAGGGATGGGTCTAAATCCTCTCCCTGCAAACGTCTCTTCTGCGTTCAAGGTCTCACTGTAGAGCAACGTCCAATTCTGGACATTGCCCAATTGCAGAATGGGATGACTCACTTCTCGATTTTTAGCCCCTTTTGAATCGCAAACTGAAGATTCTCTTCTGCATCATCCATTAGCTGTTCTGGCTCATAGCCCTGCTGAGCCATGAAGTCAAAATAGGTTTCTGGATCAATCGTGCCCTGAAGAAAGCCGTCGGTCATTTGCACCCGCAGGACGTGCAAGTCCCACTGGGTGTCAATGTCTGCGTCAGTCATCCCCGGCAGAACAATGAGAGGTGTGTCAAGCAGCTTTAGAGCGTCCATTAGACGGGCACACGCTCTGGTGAGAACGAGACACGCTTGATGTCGGCTGATCCAAACACACTCAAAACTGCCACTCTTACCGCTCTTGCCCCGTCTGCCTCTTCCTCGGTCTCGTTAAGTGCCCCAAATGGCAGTGAGAACGAGTCTCCTTCGTACTTCAGGTAAAAAAGCTTGGTTACCTTGGACTGGACGTAGCTTGCCGTGCCTGACCCTCTAAAGGCAGAAACACGGGCAGGCTTAAACTTTTTGTTGATGTTGAGATCTGCCGTAGGGGCAGGCGTAATTAAACGAGTCGTCCCAACAGCCGATCCAATGCCTGTAATGGAGTCTTGAGATGCCCGAACCTGATAAACCTCGCCAGCCGAAAGCGTCATACCAAACGGAGTTACTGCCCGAATCAGCAACACGCGCCGCGTCCCGCGCACGCCGCCCTGTAGTCGTTTCGTTGGGCGAGTCTCCGAATCACGCAAGTACTGGACGTAGTTGTCTAGCCCCTTGTTATATTCAGCCCCACGTTTAATTTGTGAAAAGCGACGTGCCATAGAAAGAGATCCAAATTGTTGAAAGGTTGGTATGGCTGCACTCTATTCCCTAGACATCTTCAAAAGTTCAGTGGATCTATCGAATATTTTGGATGTTTCTGTGAGAGCAAAGTGTATGCAAAAAACACAGGAACCCGTAGGGTTTCGTCAAAATTCTTATGTCCGTGAATACACGATTTCAGAGCAGCGGTTGCATCCCTGCCGGGGGATTTTCTCCCCACATTTCGATCCGCCGCACCGTTTCATCAAGGGTGGTGTTGTCGAGCGTGGTTCGTCCCTGCCCATCGATTGTGTTCCGTCGGGCCAGCAGTGTGAAGTAGACGGGATACATTTTGGTGGGAGTTTTTTTCAGCTTTTGGGGTCTATCCTCTTCCTCGGTGATCGACAGCGATAGCACCTCTGAGGTGGATAGTCTCAGCAATGCCCTGAGTTTTAGTTTGGCGTCCTCTGGCGTTGCTCCATACACTGCCATCTGACGCCGATTGTCGAGGTGAGCAGTCGCTCGATACTTGCCCCACATGTAAGCTTCAGACACCTCTTTGATATCCCGCCAAGTCAACCCTAATTTCACGTCAGGGATGGTGTAGGACGCTTCCCGGCAGCGATCGCCGTTGGTGTGCCGCCACGGTGGACGAGGACGGTCTCGGAAGACGACCACGAGTTGCCGAAGCTGCGGCAGCGCTCGCCCTAAGTTGCTCGCTGGCTGACCAACGATCGCCCCTACATCGCGGTTGTGAATCAGTCGGTGAGAGTTCAAAGTCTCCTGCACCGAGGTTTGCAGGAGCTTCTGAGGAACCGAGGTGAACGTCAGCACCTCATCAGCCTCTTTGTCGGGCTTGAGGTACGCCGTCCTGGGAGTGCCATTCTCGTTCTGTTTTCCGGCTCTGTACTGCTGCAAGGCTGTGTCGAGTTCGTGGGCGATTACGAATCCAGCTTCCGTAAAGCTGTCCCACGATTCATCTAGCAGTTCTTCTACAAACGCTTGCAGGGCATCGTTCTGGATGGATTCGACCAATTCATCCATCTGAGAGTTGAACGACATGTTGGGGCCGCCTTTATTGCCCCATGTGTTTTGAATAAAGTCTGCCTGCTCTGCTCCGTAAATCGCCTCTAGCAGGGGGCGGGGGGCACGTTTGAGGAGGTTTCGATAGTTCATATATCCCACGAGCAATCCGCGATTGGCGAACTCCCCCGCCGTTTGAACGAGGGCATTGCGGAACGCGGGGAGAAACTCTTCTAGCGCTTCCACCCCGACCGCCGTAGATATCGTCTTCGCCAGCGTTGCTCCCCCTAGTACCGGGCAGAGATAGCCGACGCCAGCACCGATCGCAATTCCAGCGAGCCATCCCAGCCCCTTGCCCACAACGCCGCCCCAAATTGAAGCAATTCGAGTATTTTGCGACTCCATCAATTGTTTGTATGCATCGTCAGAGGCGTTCCAATCAAAGGACTTTAGCTGCTCGATCCGACCGATAACCCACTGAAACACCGCCGTAGCACTGAAGGTGATGCCTTTCACCAGACCGCCAATCCAACCTACTAGGGTGGCGGCAGCGTTCCAAATATTTTGGAGAATGCCGCCTTCCTCCTGTTCCCCTTTCAGCTTAAACAGGTTGGCAATTTTGCGCGGTTTCAACACCGAGCCACTATTCGATGAGAGCAGCGCTGATCCGGTAACCCCATTTGAGGCGTTGATCCGAATAGTCCGGCTAAGCAGTTGGGCGGTTTCAAGAACTAGAGCCATTGTCACCTTCAGGGCTAAAGGGAGTCTCTCGAATGCGTGGCTGAGGGTTATCCGTGCCGACGTTGTAGGGAGAGAGTGGATCGTTGAGATCTTGCTTAAAGCGTTCCCACGCCCCATCATCCGCATCCTTCGATCCGGTTGCTAAATCCTCAACTTCTTTCTTCAGGTTGTCTATCAGCTTGCTGTCTCGGAAGAACGCCGCCTTAATCACGCCTGATGCAAACATGAGTTTTTGCAGGTACTCAGCAACGGAGTTTTTATCGTCTTCTTCCCATCCCTGAATGTATCCTTTCGACTCTTTTAGCAGTTGGTCGAGTGTGTCTAACTTGGTTGGGTCGAATGAGTAGTCAACTTCACGACGTTTTGGATTGCCTTTATATCCCAAATACGATGCATTCGCTTTCGCATAGTCCTGAGTGATCAGAGTTGCATTCTTTGTTCCAATCACCTCAGCAACCAATCGCATGAGCATGTTAATCGCGACATCAGAATTGGTGCTGCTAGTGATTGCCAGTCCATAGAGTTCTGCAATCGCTTCGGAGAGGTTAGGCAATTCTATTTTCTTGGTCTGATTGCCTTCCTGGAGTGGATCGGCGTCTTCTATTTCAATCTCGATGGGAAACTGTCCCATCAGTGCGTCTAGTTGCTTAACGAGCCAACCTAGAAGGTCGGTCACGTTGTTGATCGATGTAGTCTGACCATCTGAGTAGGTCAGTAACGACTGGGGGACGGTGGCGGGAAATTGATGCAAGCCAGCATGGTAGAAGATGGGCGTTAGGCTGTTACGGACCAAATCAATCAAATTCCAAGATGTTGATGCGGTTGGCTCGCCATTGTCGTACAGCAGGTTACTCAGGCTGAGTAAGTCGGTCGCTAGGTCACGATTGTAGTGAGGCGTGTCTGGGTCAAGCCCTTCTGGTCGGGGCGAACCAAACCAGGTGTTCCCACCAAGAATGTTGTAGATGCGTTTTAGGGATTGATTGTTGTCAATGCGATCGCATTGCGCGGTCGCAAGATCAAAAAGCCGATCAAACAACGATTGATATAAGGCGGCTTCGGCTTGAGGCACTTGCAACACTTGCTCTTCAAAATCAATTTCCTCTACCACAGTGCCATCACTACCTACTTTTGTGCAGGACTTGAAGGTTTTTACCGCGATCGCCGTTGTGGGGGCTGGGCTGCCCTCATCAGGAAGAAGATCGGGTGGAATACAGTTTTGGGCCTCAATATTTGCCATGCGATCAAACATCAGCACGGTTTTAGCTGCCTCTGCGGTATAGGTTTTAATCGACATGGTGTCAAATACGGGAAATCCTAGAACGCATTCTTTAAAGACACGAACGCTAACGGTTGTTTGGGGTTCAGGTTGGAATCTGCAACTCATGGCGGGAGCACAAGGACAATCAGGTTCAGGAACGGGGGGAGGTGTAGGCTGAGGAAGATTAAGCGGCGGTGAGTTAGGGGATGGGTTAGGGGTTGGGATGGGGTTGGGGTTAGCGAGGGGAGGGGCTTGCGGTGAGGGTGCCCCCGGCGCTGAGGGGACTGCTGATGGAACCTGCCCCGGCCGCTCTGGTTGGGATGGAGTTTGCGGTTGCGGTTGGGATGGAGTTTGTGCCGGGCGCTCCGGTTGAGGATGAGTTTGCGGACCGGGTGATGGGACAGGGTTTGGATTTGGGGTAGGAGGGGAGGATGGAAATGGATTTGAAAATGGGTTTGGAACCTGCTGCGGGATGAGGTTTGGGTTTGAAAACGGATTTGAAAATGGGTTTGGAACCTGCTGCGGGATGGGGTTTGGGTTTGGAAATGGCGGCGGCTCCGGCGCTGGGGTGGGCAACGGAGTAGGACGCGGATCAGGTCTGGGTGTAGGCGGCGGGAAAATGAGTGGGGGAGTTTCGGGTTCTCGCTCTGGGTCTGCGGGTTTTGGCTCTGGTGGTTTTGGCTCTGGCGGTGGTTCCGGCGCTGGAGGGGGCTGCGGGGTGGGAGTGGGGAGGGGAACGGGTGGTTTTTTTGGGTTGTCTTCTGGGGGGGTTTCGGGTTCGGGGTTTGGTTGTTCCGGTTCTTCGGGTTGAGGTTGAGGTTCTTGATTGGGTTCCGGATACTCGCGATCGGGAACGCCTTTCGGCAATTGCTGAGGAATGACATCGGGAACGATGATCGGTTCAACCGGATCGGGAATGCCGGGAGGCAATTGCTGAGGAATGCGATCGGGAACGAGGACAGGCGGGGGGGTGAGTGTGGGCGCTGTCAGGTCGATCGGAGGGTCGCCCAACTTCTGAATTTTGGGGATGTAGTAATTCGTGACTTTGGCGTTCGGATCAGGGGGAACTGCCCCCGGCCATACACCAATGCTTTGATTGCCTGCATCTAGAAAAAGTTTGTCGTAATCAGATGCGGATTTGGCCTTGATGAAGTTCAACCCATAAATGGGCGCTTCCACAGCGAATACTTGAGAGTAGTTCGTTGGAAACATTCCCCCAAAGAAACCGGGTCGCGTCACCGTCCAGTTTACGGTGACGTGATAGATGACGGCGGGAACTCCGAACGGCTCTGCTGGGGTCGGTGGCGCGGGGCGCGGCTTGTTCGGATCGGGCGGTGGCGGAACTAGTGGCGGGGTGAACGGTTTGGGCACGTCTAAAACTGGCGGTCTAAAACTGCTTGGGGGGGTGGCGGGTTGAGGCGGTGTTATGGGCGCGGTCGGGGGTGGGAGTGGGGCACGTCCCCCGCCGGGCGTGGCGGCGGGAGGGGGGCGGAACGGCACGATGTTGTTTCCTGGAACCCCGCGCGGCAAGCCACTGGTAGGAAAGCCACGGGGCAACCCGCCAGGTAAGCCGCCAGGGCGCGCTGCTCCACCACCGAACGAGCCGCCGCCGCCGCCAGGTGCCCCAGAAAAATCAACTGGATTGATCGTTCCCCGTGCCATTTAGCTCTTGTATTCCGTGGGAATCGCCTGACTGCTGATGTCTTGAGCAAATGTCCAGATTTTGGCGTTGCCCCGTCGCCACGATGAGCCGATGGGAATAGAGGTGCGGCTAATCGCTCTCCATGTCACCGGGTCGGTGGCGGTGATTTTGAACAAGCCTGAGGCGCAAACTCGCTCAGCAACGCCTGACGCTTCGATCGCGGTCACGGATGGATGCAACTCATCCATCAAACTGTTTGCCCACACGATCAACTTTTCAACGGAATTGACGGAAGACGGAACATCGGAAGGGGCGAAAGCAACCATAGAATATGTGATTTAAATCAACATCGATATGATGCCTTACTTACACGGGAATGATGAAAAAAGCACCTCCTAGATAGGCTAGGAGGTGCTTACTAATCTTTTTACCATTGTGCCATGAGTAACAATAAAGAGTTTGATGTATGGGCATACTGTGCATCATTTGTGTTGGCAACCGAAGAGCTTGGAAAGCACACAAACAAAACGCCAACGGAATGGAGAGAGCAGTTTATTCGTCAGGCACTTCATCCATACATGCAAAGAGACGAAAAAGTGATGAAGCGTTATGTAGATGCCCTTGTCAGTCAGACTGAGGAGTGGGCTGTAGTGTTTGTTGATGAGCGAGAACGAGCATCGAAGCCGAAGCAAGTTGGATTTATTCGCTACCTGAATCAACACAGCGCGATCGCAGGTAGTACGCATGACTCATAAGCCCAAGGTCGGTATCGTTGATTCGAATTCCCCTGGGGGTATTGTGGTGAGAAAAAGCTAGGAACGAGAGTAGCTCCCGTTCCTAGCTTTTCTCTATAGAGGTGGCACGCGATCGCGCCGGTTGATCGCCGCATCATAGACAGCCTGAACCACATCCAAGTTCAGCCATCGGTGATAGATGCTCTCATGCACCCCGTAGCTGTGCCCCATCATCTTTGCCACGAGCTTGTAATCCATGCCGTAGGTCAACGTGGCACGAATGGCGTAAGCATGGCGCAAATCGTAGAGGTGGAAGGGCAGACCGAATCCCCGAAAGTAGCGTGTGGCTGAATGCCCCACATCGATGTTGGGGCGATTGAGCTTGATTGGTGGAAGCTGCACGTCCTGAAGCCGGAACTGTGCCCTTGATTTTTATTCAACCAATAAACATCAAGCTGAAGTGAAAAATGAGGGATCAGAGAAGCGAATTTTGAGGTAATCATCTTCCATCGTGGCTCCCGATGGTTGCAGCGCTGCCAATGCTTGCGGCAACACCAAGTTACGACGATGGTTGCCAATTCGGATGTTTAACTCATCACCTGTTTTGCTCAGTTCAACCTGGTTTTTAGCAATCCCTGGTAGGTAAAGTTCCAGGCTGTACTGATTTTGCTTCTGCACGACTCGCAGCGTTGTTTCTTTGTAGTAGATTTGTGTCGGATCTTCGTTGTTAGGATAGAGCGTTTCTTTCAAGCGATCGAGAGACTCTAAGCCACACATTTCTTGGGAATAAAGCGGCACTTCTTTGACTGGCAACGGCAGAAAATTATCGTGAATTTCTTGGCGATAGCCCTGCTGCTGTGCCTTCCACCCCTGGAAAAACGGGTCAGAAACCGACTCAGGAATAATCCGATTGGCAACAACCAAATCAGTTGCCACGTTGTAAAGGCTCAGATAAGCATGGGCACGCAGCGATTCTTTGATCACCATTTTTTCGGGGTTCATCACCAGTCGCACGGTGGTTTTAGTGGGATCAGTGAGAACCTTTTCTAGCGCTTCGATTTGTTCGTAAAACTCGTAGGGCGCATCCATCACCTCTTTGTCGGGTAATGAGAACCCTGCGATCGGGCGAAAAATTGGCTCAACCAACGGGCGCAACGCCACCGAAATTCCCTGGAACGGCTTGTAGAACTTCCGCATATACCAACCGCCCACTTCCGGCAAGCTAAGGAGCCGCAGCGCCGTTCCGGTAGGGGCAGAATCGATGATCAGCACATCAAACTCGCCTTCGTCGTAGTGGCGCTTCATTCGCACCAGCCCAAAAATCTCATCCATGCCCGGAAGGATGGCGAGTTCTTCTGCCTGTACACCTTCAAGCCCGCGAGCCTGCAAAACTTGGGTAATGTATCGCTTTACGGCTCCCCAATTGCCTTCAAGCTCCATCAGGGCATCGAGTTCGGCTCCCCAAAGATTGGGACGCACTTCTTTGGGTTCGTGTCCTAGTTCGAGATCAAAGCTATCGGCTAGAGAGTGAGCCGGATCAGTACTCAGAACAAGGGTTCGATATCCTAATTCAGCGCAGCGAAGACCCGTTGCGGCAGCTACCGAGGTTTTACCGACGCCGCCTTTGCCCGTCATGAGGATTACACGCATGGTGATCGAGTCCTGTCTGAGAAATGTTTACATTCGTTAACTCTATTGTCACATATGAACCAGGATGAGGGATGAAGGTAGACATTAAAAGGCCTCGATCGCTGCGATCGAGGCTCTATGAAATCCAAACTGTTGGATTAGGCGTAGAAATTAAACCCTAGGCTTCCGCGAAACCTTCTATCTGTAATTATACAGTCTCTTCCGTAGTTTTGCTGAAAGCCATGCCAATCTTTACACTGGTACAGCTTCAGTATTTTACACATTGAAACGGAACAGCAACACATCGCCTTCTTGAACAACGTATTCTTTACCTTCACTGCGAACCAAGCCTTTTTCTTTGGCTCCAGCCATTGAGCCTGTGGTGACCAAATCAGTGTAGGCGACGGTTTCGGCTCGAATAAAGCCCCGCTCAAAATCGGTATGAATTACGCCTGCGGCTTGGGGAGCCACCATGCCAGCGTGAATTGTCCAAGCGCGGGTTTCTTTTGGACCGGTGGTGAAGTAGGTTCGCAGTCCCAATAACTCGTAGGTGGCGCGAATGAGCGATTTTAAGCCGCCTTCCTCGACCCCTAGCGATTCTAGAAAATCGGTGCGATCGCTCTCCGGCAATTCCACCAGTTCTGATTCTACCTGCGCCGACACCACCACAACTTGAGCCTTTTCCTCGGCGGCAAGCGTTCTCACTTGCTCAACCCAGGCATTTCCGGCGGCGAGGTCATCTTCTGACACGTTGGTGGCATAGATGATGGGCTTGCGGGTCAACAGTCCCAGTGGCTTGATCAGTGCTTCTTCTTCGTCAGTTAGGCTGACTTGGCGGGCGGGTTTACCTTCGTTGAGCACCGGAATCAGCTTTTCGAGGGCGGCGGTTTCGATCTGAGCTTCCTTACTGGTGCGGGCTTGCTTCCGGGCACGTTCCACTCGCCGTTCTACTTGATCTAAATCTGCCAATCCCAGTTCTATATTGATCACCTCAATATCTCGCACCGGATCGACCGAGCCGGAAACGTGAATCACATCGTCATCTTCAAAGCAGCGCACCACATGCACGATCGCATCGACTTCTCGGATATTGGCAAGAAATTGGTTGCCCAAGCCTTCGCCCTGGCTCGCGCCTTTGACTAGCCCGGCGATGTCTACAAACTCGACCCGCGCTGCCAAAATTTCGGCTGAGCCAGAAATCTCAGCGAGGACTTTAAGCCGATCGTCTGGCACAGCCACCATGCCAACGTTTGGCTCAATGGTGCAGAAGGGATAGTTGGCGGCTTGGGCTTTGGCATTGGCAACCACCGCATTAAACAAAGTCGATTTTCCAACGTTGGGCAGTCCAACAATCCCGGCTCTTAGCATAGTAGGTAAGTTAACGACAAACGGTTAGACAGGTCCCGGTACGGTTTGGGGAATAGGAGCCGGAACAGGCTCTGGTACAGGAGACGGGACTGGCTCCGGAACTGGAGCCGGAATGGGTTCTGGTACGGGAGATGGAAACGGTTCCGGCGTAGGAGATGGAATCGGTTCTGGGTTGGGGAACGGTTCGGGAGTCGGGCGAGGAGCCGGATCAGGAATCGTTGGATCGGGAATCGTGGTTGGGTTGACCATAGAACATCCTAACGAATAATTTGACGTTCCTAACGTAGAAAGGAAGTTGGCGACAAATCATCTGTCTGGGGAGATGAGGGGGCAGGTTTTCCAGTAATATCCGTGAAGTTTGTCCTGTGTGACTATGCTCAATTCTCGACTGCCGTTAGTGGATGCTCTGAGTGCGTGTGTGATGCGATCGCATGCCCCCTTCTACACGCCCGGACACAAACGCGGCGTGGGCAGCCCGACTGCGCTTCAAGCGCTGATTGGATCGCAAGCGCTACGAGCCGATCTTCCCGAATTGCCGGAACTGGATAATCTATGTGCACCGCAGGGGGTGATTGAAGCCGCCCAAGCCCTAGCCGCGCAGACCTTTGGAGCAGAGCGCACCTGGTTTTTAGTGAACGGCTCAACCTGCGGCATTGTCGCCGCGATTTTGGCAACCTGTGAACCGGGAGACAAAATTATTCTGCCGCGCAATGTGCATCAATCTGCGATCGCGGCTCTGATCCTCTCTGGCGCCATCCCCGTTTTCATTCAACCCGAATACGATCTGCTCTTAGACCTCGCTCACAGCATTACGCCTGAAACGGTCGCTGCAACGCTAGACCAGCATCCTGATGTAAAAGCCGTGCTGATGGTGTATCCGACTTATTTTGGAGTGGGCGGGGATATTCGAGCGATCGCCGATCTCACCCATCGATACAACATTCCATTACTCGTCGATGAGGCTCACGGAGCGCACTTTGCCTTTCATCCTAATTTACCGATCTCTGCCCTAGACGCCGGAGCCGATCTAAGTGTGCAATCGACCCACAAAACGCTAGCGGCACTGACGCAGGCTTCGATGCTGCATGTTCAGGGCGATCGCATTGATCGCGATCGTGTGTCCCAATCGTTGCAGTTCGTTCAATCTACAAGTCCAAGTTATCTGTTGCTGGCGTCGTTGGATGCGGCGCGAGAGCAGATGGCAACGCAAGGACAGGAATTAATGGAGCGGACGTTACGCTTAGCAGATGAGGCGCGATCGCGGCTGCAAACGATTCCAAAATTAGCGACCTTAACTCCCAAACAGGCAACCACATCAGGCTTTTATACCCTCGATCGGACTCGATTAACGGTGACAGTTTCTCAGCTTAAAATCGATGGATTTGCGGCAGATAAACTTCTCCATCAGCAGTTGGGCGTAACGGCTGAGTTGCCCTCTTTGCGCCATGTCACGTTTATTTTCAGTTTGGGAAACACAGAGGCGGATGTTGAGCGGTTGGTAGAAGCGTGGGAGACGTTAGCCGCGAGTGGGGAAGCCGGTGAAGCGAATGAGTCTGTGAGCGGATGGGAGCCATTGGATGTGAAGCAGGCACGTTCTCCCCGTGAGGCGTTTTTTGCTCGAAGTGAGACGGTTGGAATGGCTCAGGCGTGCGATCGCGTCTCTGCCGAACTCGTTTGCCCTTACCCCCCCGGCATTCCCGTTCTGATGCCCGGAGAACGCATCACTCAAGACGCCCTCAACTACCTTCAACACGTCCTTAAACTCGGCGGATTCATCACAGGCTGCACCGATTCCACTCTAAAAACATGGCGCGTTATCCAATAAAGTTGTCCAATAAATCTGTCTCCATTTGGACTGTTGCGTTTTGCTATCGCCCAACTACGATAAAAGGACTTCAAACGAGACTCCTGACATCGTTTCCAAATTAATTAAGCTCTATTTAAAATCCTATGGCTTCTCCGCTTTGGTCTTACGTCACCCCCGGCATTCCCGACGAGTTGTTCGAGAACTTGCCCGGCATTCCTATGAGTCAGCGAGAAATTCGCCTATTGATGCTGTGCCAACTGCGGCTCAAATCTACATCCGTGTTGTGGGATATTGGCGCAGGAACCGGAACGATTCCCGTCGAGGCAGGTTTGCTATGTCCGGCAGGGCAAATGATTGCCGTAGAGCGTGATGAAGAGGTTGCCAGGCTGATTCGCCGCAACTGCGATCGCTTTGGAGTTCACAATGTCACCATCATCGAAGGCAACGCACCCGACTGTCTAAAATCTTTACCCATGCCCCCCGATCGCGTCTGCATCGAGGGCGGACGATCGATCAAAGATATCCTCACCGAAGTGTGGCACCATCTCAACCCCCATGGGCGCGTCGTTGCCACGGCTGCCAATTTAGAGAGCCTCTACAAAATTTCAGAAAGTTTTGCCGAACTCCATGCCCGCAATATCGAAGTGGTGCAGTCGGCTATCAACCGCCTCGAAACTCGCGGCACAAACCAAACCTTTGCTGCCGTCGATCCGATCTTTGTCCTCAGTGGGGAAAAGGTGGATTGAACACTAGGCATTGTGGCATCGGGAAACAAACACCGCACCGCTCAGACCCCTGACTTTTTGAAACTGGCTGTTTAAAACTAGGTGAAAGTCTGGCACATCCCACGCGATCGCAAACGACAGCCATTCCTAACGTTGCTCGGCGCTTCATCCCTAAAATAATTATTCACTCTTCGCTATTGCTCACAAATCATTGATAAAGTGTTCCAAAGTGACTCTTAATCTGCTTAACCTGCTATTAACGTTTAGAGTCCTGAAGGAGTAATGCCACCGTTGATAAAGTTGAGACAGTTAGACCAAGTTCCCTTCACGCACGGTTAGTTTATATGCCTTGGTCTCGAATCCTCAGTGGAATTGTCGCGATCGTGCTTGCTTTAGCCATGATCCTCATGGGCGGATGGTATTTCACGATTTGTTTTGGCATCATTATTTATCTTGGGCAACTAGAATATTTTCAGCTTGCCCGCGCTAAAGGCATCGCCCCCGCTGCCAAAACAACGCTGGTCGTCAGCCAGATTTTGCTGGTCGTCTCAAACTTAAATCCCTCGCTGGCAGATGCCATCTTCCCTGTTGCCGGAACGTTTATTTGTTTCTATCTGCTGTTTCAGCCCAAGTTTGCCACGATCGCAGACATTTCCACCTCGATCATGGGCTTGTTTTACTGCGGCTATCTGCCGAGCTATTGGGTCAGGCTGCGATCGCTCGGTCAAGCCGACTTGAGCAACATTCCACTCGATGGCTTCTGGATCACCGCTTGGCACGGGGTAGACGCCTTACCTCAAGGGCTGACCAACACGTTTCTAGCCTTTCTCTGCATTTGGGCAGCAGACATCGGTGCATACTTTATCGGCAAATGGATCGGGCGCACTCGCCTTTCCGATATTAGCCCCAAAAAAACAGTCGAAGGTGCGGTGTTTGGCGTTTCTGCGAGTGTTGCCGTGGGCGTTGTCGGTTCGTGGTATCTCGATTGGTCGGGCTGGCCCATCACCGGCGTGTTGTTGGGCTTGCTCATCGGAGTTGCAAGTTTACTCGGCGACCTCACCGAATCGATGATGAAGCGCGACGCTGGCGTAAAAGACTCTGGGCAACTGATTCCCGGTCATGGTGGCATTCTCGATCGCGCGGATAGCTACGTGTTTACCGCGCCGTTGGTCTATTATTTTGTGACGTTGCTCTTGCCGCTATTGCCAAATCCGTGATGGGGCAGCAACTTTGCCTGCTTCGCTTCCAGCCTTCGCTTCAAGCATGGTGCTTTGCTTACGATCGCACCCACAATTTGGCTCGACAGGTCATCTGTCCTTGCTCCAGTTTCAAATCTTGAATTTCGGTATCCTTGCCCAGGTTAAATTCGTAGCCGTCAAGATCGGCGATCTCAAGTCCGCGTTTGGCATTGGCATGGGGCAGCCATTGCGGTTTCACCAGTTTAAGCACGTTTGGCGTGCCCATCTCAAACCCCGTCCGAATTGCGATTGGCGCAGGGCGCAACTCCGTAGGAATCGCATTGTCAGTGCCACGAACTGAAACTAATGACGCCGCCACCACGACGTAATTTTCTTCTAAGCGAATCTTCAGGTTTTGCAGATTGAGCGCTGTTTTCTCTGTTTCAGAACCGCTTGATCGAAGCAACGTTGCCAAAAATTCAGCCACTCCCGCCTTGAGCAATGGCGCATTGGCAGAAGCACTCAGGTCATCTTCTTGCAGCAAAAGCGTACCTTCGATCGGAATCGGTGCTAACAATCGCAGGGGCTTCCCTCGCAAAATTTGTCCTAAATTGACCCGAATCGTTTGCCCCATCAGATCAACACGAGTAAGATGCAGCCCTCGATACACCGCCTTTCGAGCAGATAGCCTGATCCGTTGAATTTGACCTGACAACAGTTCGCGATCGCCCGCTTCAATGTCAACCTGCAAGTCTTGAATGTCTTCGACTTGCGATCGCAACCACAGCCGCACCGCCGGAGCCAGCACCTTGCTAATGATTCGACCTCCTTTAGATGCGGTTTCCGTCTGATCGGCTAAAAACTTCTCGGTTTCAGCGGCGTCTTGCTCAACATCAACAGGATCAGAATCAGACTTCATAAAATCATGACTTCAGAGGCGACTTACAGCAGTCTACTAGAAAGCGGTGAAACAAGGGCGAGAAGCAAAACTGAGCACGCCCTACGGGTTTGTTAAATTTTTGGGGTTTATTAAAATTTTGGGATCGGCAAAATCTACTTATCCTGACATCATGATCCCCACCTGAATAGAATGTCATGAATCTGTGACATTATGATCCCAGTTTGCCTTGAAACTCCGTCAATTCCTCAAAATTGAACGGTCTGCCCCCTTGATCCCACCTGGGCTTTGCTGCACTATAGAACTCAGCTAGCGATCCCCATTGTTAAGAAAGGCGATATCAAGACCGCGCTGCTGCTCCCCAGCAGTCGATTTAGATGGAGCCAACGCTGTTAATAACTGTTATGGAGAATGCTATATGAGTACCGAAAGACCTCCCCTAACCGAGATGACGCTACGCCAACTGCGGCGCGTTGCTAGTGAGTATGGAGTCTCGCGCTATAGCCGGATGCGTAAAGACCAACTCTTAGCCTCGATCGAAGACATCCAGCGCACTCGTTTTTCATCTCCCATCCCCACCACCCGTAGTCTAGAGGCACAAGAAACTGTGGAAGCGGCAAAGTTCGATGTTGGACAAGATAATTCTCAGCTTGAGACCGAGCCAAGCGTGGTGTCTCTCGCAGGCGTAGATAGCGATCTGGCTGAGCTACCGTCTGGCTATGGAGAAAGCCGCATCGTGCTGATGCCCCGCGATCCCCAGTGGGCATATACCTATTGGGATATCCCCAACGAGCATAAAGAAGATTTTCGGCGGCAAGGGGGGCAAATGCTGGCGGTGCGCCTCTACGACGTGACCGATATTAACCTAGAGTTTCAGTCGCCTCACAATGTGCAGGAATATCCCTGTGACGAAATGGCGCGCGAATGGTATTTACCGATTCCTGTGAGCGATCGCAACTACATGATCGAGATCGGCTATCGATGCGCCGATGGGCGTTGGCTCGTTTTGGCTCGCTCTGCCGAAGTCCGTGTTCCACCTGTCTATCCGTCTGATTGGATCGAAGATCACTTCGTCACGTTGGATTGGGACGATGATCTGCGCGGCAACACTGTGATGGAATTGGTTCCGCCGAGCCAGCGCATGGCAGGCGCGATCGCAGGCGGCTTAGACACGATGGGCAACCCCATTTACGACGAAATCTTCGGCATGGTGCAAAGCGTCGAAGCTCAGCGCGTGGCAGGATCGCTCTACGGCTCGATGCAGCAAAGCGCCCAGCCTATGCATATGGAGAGCATCAGTTCCTATGTCTTCCCATCCGGTATGGGCATGTGGGCACTGCCGACCGTTTCTGGTCTCACGATGTCAGGAGCAGGCTTCTCGGCATCGGCTCCCCCGGTTCGTCCCCGCAAGTTTTGGCTCGTTGCCGATGCAGAACTGATTGTTTACGGTGCGACTGAGCCAGATGCAACCGTTACGATCGGTGGACGCCCCATCAAACTCAATACCGATGGCACTTTCCGCTTCCAAATGTCCTTCCAAGATGGACTCATCGACTTCCCGATCATGGCAGTGGCGGCAGATGGCGAACAAAACCGCGAGATTCACATGAAATTCGAGCGGGAAACCCCCAGCCGACGGACAAATACAAAAGAAGAAGCGGTTGAAGAATGGCTAGTTAATTCCTAATTGCCTCTTCTACGGAGAATCTTCTGCTTTTTCCCTTCCTAAGTGCCTCAATCTTCCGATTGGGGTTTTTTTGTTTTCAGAATGGCGATTACAGTGAAAAGAAGTAAGCAGACCGTTTGTTATTGAGACGGTTCTGACTAAGTTGTACGTGTTCTATTTCAAATCCCATGACCTTAGAAGAACTGACCGCTACCCTAAATCAATTGTTTGATTCGACGGTACAAACACTAGCACCGGGTTCTTTTCAAATTGAAACGCCCCAATATCGGCTTTTAGTATTGCTATCGGATGACGAATCTTGGTTAAGAGTGTTGTTACCGATCTCCCCTGCCCAAGACGCGCAACCCTTTTTAGAAGAATTGTTAGAAGCCAATTTTGACCTGACGCAAGAAACGCGCTATGCCGTTCATCAAAACGTGTTGTGGTCAGTGTTTCAGCATTCCATGGCAAGTTTGACTGCTGATGATCTTGGCACTGCGATCGAGCGAATGTTGATGATCAAAGAACAGGGATTAGATGACACGTTCAGTAACTTGGCAGAAAAACAAATTCGTCAGATTATTCAAGCGTCGAAACGCCAAGGGCAGTCTTTAGAGACAACCATGCAAACCCTCGATCGTTTCTACCAAGAAGGTTTGCTGGGAGATTTAGAAATGGGGAAGCGATCGCGCGAAGAAACGATATCTGCTTGGCAACGACAGCTTGAACGGCTATGGAGCGAGGTAGAGCCTTAGAGCATCAGGTTATTTCGTCGATCATTTACTTACGGCATCGACTCAATCAACACCCTTAGCACCTTGTTGACCGATTCTGGTGTTGTAAAAACCTGAGCCACATCTTCATCTAGAATCACT
Organism: Myxacorys almedinensis A; assembly: GCF_010091945.1. GTDB lineage: Bacteria > Cyanobacteriota > Cyanobacteriia > Leptolyngbyales > Leptolyngbyaceae > Myxacorys > Myxacorys almedinensis. The sequence goes on along the minus strand of NZ_WVIE01000005.1, from coordinate 72,755 downwards.
ACTTTTAAGCTTTTTGTTCCGCTGGAGCCAGCAAAGCGGTTGGGTTTTGCTTCCTGATAATCAAAGTGATACTCAGCTAAAAGATCGTCATCAGAATATTGCAAGTCTTCAAAAGGCGTTTCGCTCATAATCTTCACATTCCCTTCGAGTCGCTAGACGGGCACTGATGATACGGATGGCATTGGAACGTTCAGTAAAGGAAATCAACAGCAACCGATTTTGTTGAGCGTGACCAATAATGATTTCTCGTTGTTCATCTACAGAATGCGCTCTATCGTCAAAGATGACTGCTAGAGGATGACTAGACAGTTTTGGCTTCCTTAAAGCTAACACTGTGCTTCTTCAGATTTGAGGCTGCTTTTGGCTCATCCCACTCAAACTCCATACCCAAATCATATCGGATGGTTCATTGAATCAATTAATTCGGAGCAAAGATCTGCGATTTCAACAATTATTTCTCCGACTTCAAACAGAAAGCTGTAGTATTCAAATCTATACAAACCACAAAATGATGCCAGCCACCGAATAATTAGGCAACTGGCATTATTGCGTTAATGAGTAATACGAGCCTGCGTTTATTTCTTCGCCAGCTTCTTCGCTTTCGCAACTTTCCGCAGACGAATCGACTCAGGTGTGACCTCTAAAAGTTCATCAGGTCCGATGTACTCTAGTGCCCGCTCTAAGCTCATGTCGATCGGTTCTTTTAACTGCACCAGTTCTTCACCGCCAGAGGCGCGATGGTTTGTCAGTTGCTTCGCTTTGCAGACGTTGAGTTCGAGGTCTTGAGGGCGATTGTGTTCCCCGACGATCATGCCTTTGTAAACCTTCGTTCCAGGTCTGATGAAGAACACGCCGCGATCTTCCGCGTTCTGCATTGAGTAGAAGGTTGCAACGCCTTCTTCAAACGAGATCAGCACCCCATTGCGGCGAGCATCGATGTCACCGCTCATCGGGCGATACTCTAAGAAACTGTGGTTCATGATGCCCTCACCCCGTGTGATCCGCATAAACTCCCCTCGGAAGCCAATCAGACCCCGTGCTGGGATAACGAATTCGAGGTTTGTGCGACCATTAGAGCCGACCTGCATATCCTGCATTTCACCGCGACGCTGACCCAAGCGCTCAATACAGCCACCCACCGCTTCTTCAGGCACATCTAGCACCAACGTTTCAAACGGCTCACAGGGTTGCCCGTTCATTTCGCGGTAGATCACTTGAGGCTGAGACACCTGGAACTCGTAGCCTTCCCGACGCATCGTTTCGATCAGAATACCTAAGTGCAATTCGCCCCGACCCGAAACCGCCAGCTTATCAGGAGAGTCTGTGTCTTCAATGCGGAGTGCCACGTTCGTTTCAAGTTCGCGGTACAAGCGATCGCGCATCTGCCGCGATGTGACAAAATCACCTTCTAACCCAGCAAAAGGGGAATCATTTACCGAAAAAGTCATCTGCAAGGTTGGCTCATCGACTTTAATCAGAGGCAATGCTTGGGGATCATTCGGGTCGGTGATGGTTTCGCCAATGTTGGCATTCGCAAATCCAGCCACAGCCACGAGATTACCCGCCGTTGCTTCGGGAATTTCGATGCGCTTGAGTCCATCAAAGCCCATCAGCTTGGTGATCTTGCCTTTCACCACGTCGCCCGTTTCGGTGACGATCGCAGCCTGTTGACCCATGCGAATGGTGCCGTTGTGAATCTTGCCGATTACAATCCGACCCAAGTAATCCGAATAGTCCAAAGTCGTAACTTGAAGCTGAAGTGGCTTTTCAGCATCACCCACAGGCGGTGGAACGTGACGCAAAACGGCTTCAAACAGGGGCTTCATATCGCTCGATTCTTCTTCTAGCGTGTCTTTGGCAAAGCCAGACAACCCAGAACCAAACAGATAGGGAAACTCGCACTGATCATCGTCTGCGCCCAGTTCGAGAAACAGATCGAGTACTTTATCCACCGCGATGTGAGGATTAGCGCGAGGACGATCAATCTTATTGACAAATACGATCGGACGCAACCCTTTTTCCAAGGCTTTCTTCAGCACAAAGCGCGTCTGAGGCATCGGACCTTCGTTTGCATCGACGATCAGCAGACAGCCATCAACCATGCCCAGAACCCGCTCAACCTCACCGCCGAAGTCTGCGTGTCCGGGAGTGTCTACGATGTTGATCAGCGTGTCTCCGTAGTGAACCGCCGTATTTTTCGACAAAATCGTGATGCCCCGCTCACGCTCTAGGTCGTTGGAGTCCATCACACAATCTGGAACGTCTTCTCCCTCTCGAAACGTACCAGATTGTTTTAGCAATGCATCGACAAGAGTTGTCTTGCCGTGGTCAACGTGGGCAATAATAGCAACGTTGCGAATGGGGAGGGTCATAAAAAGTCCAGCTAGGGATGGTAAAGAAGCCTTTACAATTCTAACTTAGCGATCGCTAAAAATGAGGGCAAAGATTAGGGATTTTTACCTAAGATCTTGGGGATTGCTCCCTAAATCTGGTAAGGCAGGCATGACAGTTGATGGTCGCAGCTTAAGGGTTGCCAGGTCTAAAATTTTTTCAGCGGCGGATGGGTCTACGGGGGTAACAGAGAGCCGATTTCCCCGACGAACAATGACCAAATCATCGGGCGGAAAGTGGTCTCTTAACTGATCGAGGGAAACAATTTCAGCCCATTCTTCGACAAATTCTACACGCACAGTTTGCCATCGGGGAGCATCCGGCGGCGATTTTGGATCGTAGTAGTCACTGCTCGGATCAAACTGAGTCGGATCAGCGAGGTTAGATTCAACGATTTTCATCAACCCGGCAATTCCTGGAGGTATGGTGTTGGAATGATAGAAAAACGCCAGATCGCCAGGGAGCATCGATCGCAAAAAATTTCGAGCTTGATAATTGCGAACCCCGTCCCAAATCGTGGTGCGATCGCGCTTCAAATCCACAATTCCATAAACCTCTGGCTCAGATTTGAGCAACCAGTAGTTCATAACGATGAGTAAAACTGATAAGACCGTCTATCAGTCTATTCCACAAGGAGTACTGCACCTTGAATTGAACCCCTTAAACTTCACTCAACCGTTGTGAATCCTGAACTGCCAAAGGGGCTTCTCATTTCTCTTTTAACGTCGTGCTTTAACATCGTGATCACCCAACTACTCCACAGAAAGTCGGTGCTTTCGTGAAAGAAACACCTTTTTCAAATCACAACCTGTTATAAAGTTTCGAGAGAGGAGTGAATACACCATGAACTTACGCAAAGACGCCCTTGAGGTTTTGAAAGATACGAGTCGGACGTTTTTTATCCCCATTAGTCGGCTGCCGCAGGGCTTGCAACAAGCGGTGGCATCTGCTTATCTCTGCATGAGAGCCATCGACGAAATTGAAGACGACCCCCACTTAGACAACGCCGTTAAAGCTAAAATTCTTCGAGAAGTAAGTTTGATTCTTCAATCTGGCGTTGATGGGTTTGGAGATCAGGATTTTGAGTCTGCCTTTGCTGAACATGCAGCAGCGCTACCAGAAGTGTCTTTACGGCTCGGAGAATGGGCAACCTACCCCCCTACCAATATTGCCCCTCGAATCTGGGAAGCGACAGCAGCCATGGCAGATCGGATGGCACACTGGGCAGAACAGAACTGGACGATTCAAACTGAAACGGATCTCGATCGCTATACGTTTAGCGTGGCGGGTTCAGTTGGGCTGTTGCTGTCGGATCTCTGGGCATGGCATGACGGTACACAGACCGATCGCACAGAAGCGATCGGGTTTGGGCGCGGCTTGCAATCGGTCAATATTCTTCGCAACCACAGCGAAGATTTGACTCGTCGCGTGGATTTCTATCCCCACGGCTGGACGAATGATGACATGCAGGCTTATTCGCGTCGTCAGCTTCAGCTTGCCGCTGCTTACCTTGCGTCGCTGCCTGCGGGGAGTCCAGCGTTTGATTTTTGCCAAATTATTCTAACGCTGGCTCATGCAACGTTAGAGGCGATGCAGCACGGCTCTGAAAAGCTGAGTCGTGCTCAGGTGATTGATTTGGTTCAGCAGGCTACGAATGCGGGTTAGACGCCATAAAAACTGAAGCGGGAAACCCATTGCTTCCCGCTGATTCTGAAAGCCGGTTGTGCAGAACGAATGACGCTATGAAAATTATGCAGTGACAAAATTTACCAGCTTGCCTGGAACAACAATAATTTTTCTGATCTCCTTGCCGTTGATGTAGCGACGAGCAACCTCCGATTCGGTAGCAAACTTCTCTAGAGCCGTTTTGTCATCTGCGATCGCAGTTGCCGCTTCAATCGTGCCTCTCGTTTTGCCCATAATCTGAATCACGATCGTTTTCTCATCGGCGACCAATGCCGTCGGATCGACCGTCGGGAAGGCTTGGGTATGAATTGATTCTGATTGCCCAATTGTGCGCCACAATTCCTCAGTGATGTGAGGCGAAAACGGAGCCAACAGCAGCAGCAAGGTGTTGAGTCCTTCTGCAAACACCGGAGAAGATTTCTCCGCAAAATCTCCCAACGCATTACTCAGCTTCATCAATTCTGAAACTGCCGTGTTGAACTGATAGTCGCCCTGCAAATCTTCGGTGACTTCTTTAATCGCTGTGTGAATGACTCGACGCAGTTCTTTTTCCGATTTCGTCAGATCTTGCGATTCTGTGGTCTTGAGAAATGCCGCTGATTCTGTCACCAATCGCCACACGCGGTTCAAAAATCGGAATTGCCCCTCCACGTCCGCATCTTCCCACTCCAAATCTTTTTCGGGGGGCGCTTTAAATAAGATAAACATCCGAGCCGTGTCTGCGCCGTATTTATCAATCACATCTCCCGGTGCAACCCCGTTATGTTTTGACTTCGACATTTTCTCAAAGACGACTTCTAGCGTTTCGCCAGTATCCGGATCGATCGGATTCGCGGGATCTTTAATCTGCGTCGGCAAAACATATTTTCCGGTCGTTGGATTTTTATAGGTTCTGCCTTGAACCATGCCTTGAGTCAACAACCGCTTAAAGGGTTCATCGAACGCCAGTAAGTTGCAGTCTCGCAACACTTTTGTGAAAAACCGCGAATACAACAAATGCAAAATCGCGTGTTCAATGCCGCCAACGTATTGATCGACAGGCATCCAATTGTTGGTTTTGCCGCGATCGAAGATCGCTTGATCGTTGTTGGCATCGGGATAGCGCAAGAAATACCACGACGAATCGATAAACGTATCCATCGTGTCGGTTTCTCGTTTTGCAGGCGTTCCGCACGACGGGCAGGGCACATTCAGCCAAGACTCTAGTTTGCCGAGCGGAGAACCACCGCGACCCGATAATTCAACATCTTCTGGCAGTCTGACAGGCAAATCAGATTCGGGAACCGGAACCGCCCCGCAGTTTGGACAGTGAATGATCGGAATCGGTGCGCCCCAGTAACGCTGCCGAGAAATCAACCAATCGCGCAGGCGATACTGAATTCTGGCTTTGCCCCACCCTTGTTTCTCGGCATAAGCGACGATCGCGCCCTTTGCCTCGGTCGAAACCATGCCGTCAAACTCACCCGAATTCACGATCGTTCCGACATCGGTATACGCGGCTTGCAGGTCAGAGACCGTCGGCTGATCGGGTGGCATGATCACTACCTTGATCGGCAAATTTTGCTGTTTGGCAAATTGGAAATCTCTCACATCATGAGCAGGAACGCCCATAACCGCGCCTGTTCCATATTCGTACAGCACATAATCTGCAATCCAAATTGGAATTTCTTCCCCAGTAAAGGGGTTTATCGCCGTTCCGCCCGTGGGTATGCCGCGCTTCGGTTTGTCTTCTGCTGTGCGCTCCAATTCAGTTTGAGTCGAAACCTCCTGGACAAACGCTTCTACAGCAGAGATGCGACTGGCTCCATCAGGCTCCGAAGGATCGCTCGTTGTTACCTTCTGAGTTAACGGATGCTCAGGAGCCAACACTAGATAACTGACGCCATACACCGTATCAGGACGAGTGGTGAACACACCAACTTTTTCATCCATTCCGACGATCGGGAATTCTAAATACGCCCCAACCGACTTGCCAATCCAGTTTGCCTGCATCAATTTGACGCGCTCAGGCCAGCCAGTCAGTTTGTTTAAATCATCTAATAATTGATCTGCGTAATCGGTGATCTTTAGAAACCACTGACGCAATAATTTCCGCTCAACGATCGCGCCCGATCGCCAAGATTTTCCCTCAGCATCAACCTGTTCATTTGCCAAAACGGTTTGATCAATCGGGTCCCAATTAACCGTGGCTTCTTTTTGATAGGCTAAGCCTGCCTTAAAGAACTCTAAGAAAATCCATTGAGTCCATCGGTAATATTCCGGTGAGCAGGTGGCAATTTCTCGATCCCAATCAAACGAAATGCCCAACTGTTTCAACTGATCCCGCATCTGATCGATGTTTTGATACGTCCACTTTGCAGGTTGGGTATTTCGCTCGATCGCGGCATTTTCTGCTGGCAGCCCAAAGGCATCCCACCCCATCGGATTGAGAACACGATAGCCTTGCATGCGCTTGAGCCGTGCCATCACATCCACAATCGTATACACCCGCACATGCCCCATATGCAGATTTCCCGACGGATAGGGAAACATCGATAGCGCATAAAACTTTGGCTTGCTGCTCTCTTCAGGGGTTTTATAAAGCTGGTGTGCTGCCCAAGTGTGCTGCCACTGTGCCTCAATGTTTGCGGGATTGTAACGGGACTCCACGATCGCGACTCCTACGGATACCAACACTTAATTCTAGTTGAGTAGCTACAGTCTATAGCCAACCGTCTCCCGACAACCCCTACGAAAGCTTTAAAGCAGGTTCAAGACAACTTAATTCTTAACGGTAGGTAAAGTGCTCAACCAAAGTCCTCAGCAAAATAATCCGCAGTTCTAGAGGCTGAACCACGGATTATAGAAACTTGATAAAGTGTGATGAGGTTAAAGCAAACCTCCGAAGACGCTAGTTAAGCTTGGCGAAGTCAGCCGCTTATCGAGCATCCGCTTATTGAGCATCGCGATCGTCACGCTCAAAAGGCTTGTTTGCCGGAACCCCAGGTTCAGAGGAATCAGCTTGGGGCATCGCAACCACAGGCTGGTCAAGGGCAACCATTAGCCCTCCAGTCTCCACAGGCTCGACCTGCTGTACTGCAACAGGTTGGGGAGCGCTAGGAGAGTATAAACGATTGAGACTAAACACGGATATTGCGCCCACAAACATCGCGGCGATTCCCATCGGTAGTGCAAATCTCCGGGTATTGCCGCCTCTGACTACACTTAGGCTAGGACGCCGCTCAATGTTGGCAAACACCTGATCAATGGTCGCTTCAACAGGCTGACTCGGCGCAGGAGCAGGGATAGAGCGAAACGCTTGGCGCAATTTCAGCAACCGAGCATGAAGCTGCTGAACGGTCGGATCGTTGGCTAACCACTCTTCTACTTGGCGGCGCTCCGTCGCTGTTACTTCACCGTCGAGGTAAGCGCTCAGCAATTCAAAGCGGTCTTTCGAGGTTTCATGGAGTGAATCTCCATGGGAATTGGATTCAGAATGACCCTGAGAACTCATAGGCTCCTGAGGAAAATGGGACAAAGATGGCACGGGCTTATCACGCGGATCAAATCTGGGATTCATTGGGGATCATTTTCGTTAGAGAATACCCACTCATTCTGAGAGCTTGCTGCTCTTTGGCTCCTCACTAGCCACTCTAGCAATCTAGAGTCTCTACTTGGGAGAATACTATCAAAACCAAATCGCAAATTCACGCAAATATGTGGAGAGTTTAACTTTTACTTGCCGTCGAGGTACTGCTGTAATTGAGCCTGCAACCGCGATCGCGCTCTTGCAATTCTAGACTTTACGGTTCCAAGAGAAACGCCTGTAATTTCCGCAATTTCTTCGTACGCCATGCCCTCGATTTCGCGAAGCACAATAGTAGTACGGAAGACTTCGGGCAGGTCTGCGATCGCGTCATTTAACTGATCATAAAATTCGCGAGTGCTTAAGTCTTCATCCGGTCCGGGCGTTTCTGCTGCAATTTCCCAATCGAGTTCGCCATCTTCGAGGGAGAGTGGAGCATCCAACGAGAGCGGACTCGAATTACGCTTGCGTTTGCGTAACTCGTCGTAAAACAAATTGGTGGCAATTCGGCTCAACCAACCTCTAAACTTTACAGGCTCGTTAAGGCGAGGAATATTGCGATAGACCCGAATCCAGACTTCTTGTGCCAGATCAGCGCGGTCTTGCCAATCGGGCGCGAGATGATAGAGAACTTTATCTACGTGCGATTGATATCGCCGCATGAGTTCAGCAAACACCGCTTTTTCTGGACGATGCCCAACTTGACACTGGAGTACTAAATCGTAATTAGAGAGTTTTTCTGCTTGCACTGGCGTTTGAGGAACCGCTACCTCAACCGAAGACCAGGATACAGGAAGAGACTGACTCATGGGCGGAAGCTCAAAGTGTTCTAGTTTCCAAACCCCTTGACCCTTCTAAATTGAGAAAAGTTCCCTAAGTTGCTGTCATCCTATTCGGTTGTGTTACAAGCATATCTTGCTCTAGACCCAAAAGATGCTTCTACAGACAGAGATAAAAAGTTATGGGTGGGCAGACGGCGCGGCGTTGCTAGGCTGATGGGTTGGAGGGGTAAGCAAACTCGCAAGCCGATAGCGGGTTTGCTCGATCTGAGGCAAAATTTTAGCGGTTGGAGTTGAGAGTTGTTGGAGGCAACTAAAACAAAAGGTGACGACGATCGCTAGTAGCAACTTTTCAGGCATAGCGGTAACTCCTCACACATCAGCAATACATCAAAAATTAATCACACTACTCGACAGCATTGTAGTTTCAGCCTCAATCTTTGAACCCTACTCTACTGATTCTTCACAGAGGAGTGTAGCAAATAGATCTAAAATGACCTGCCCTGACTGGGACTGATTGGGTTCTTTAAGTCAAGGCTACGTTAAAGCGTTCAACTGACTGTTTTCCTATGATGATTCCGCTTCAACACAATTGGTTCCGGGAAAAACCGGATATTTTGCTCTAAAACTGTTTAGTTTCTGTGAACCGTCACAGTGAAATCATTGCGTGATTTGCTGAGAAACGTTTTGTGAGAGCACCATGGCTACTAAGGTTCAAACGTCTCCTCTCGTGCGGTATCTGATGCTGATGTGTATCAGTACAGGACTGATGCTGCTTGGCGCTCAACGACACAAACTAACCTTCCCAAAGCTGACTTTGCCGTCAGTGTTCACCTCGACTCGATCACAGCCGATCGCCTCGCCCATCCCAACGTCCGATTCTAAACTGGTAGTAGATTTAAGCGATCGCAAGGTCTATTTTTATAAAAATGAAATATTAAAGAAAAGCTATCCTGTGGCGATTGGTCAAGAAGGCTGGGAAACGCCAACGGGATCGTTCAAAGTTTTTCAGAAATATGAAAACCCTGTTTGGCAACATCCGATTACGGGAGAAGTAATTCCGCCGGGCGATCGCAACCCGCTCGGTAAATGGTGGCTTGGCTTCCACAATCACAGCAACCTGCTGATCGGCTTTCACGGTACACCTCACGAATCGCTGCTTGGAGAAGCCGTTTCCCATGGTTGTCTTCGTATGCGAAACGCCGACATTGAAACCTTGGCACAGCACATTGAGCTAGGAACTCTGGTGATTGTCCGACCATAAAGTAACCCGCGATCGCTCACGATCGCGGGTTACCTGCGGACATTAGATCCGGCAATCAATTGTCTATCTTGGCTCTGGCTCAAAGGTAGGAGCGTAGGCTTGCAGCAAAGCATTAACTTGTGTGAGGATTTCATCTTTAGAACTTTTACCGAGCGCTTGTCGTTCGGGGAAAAAGTCAGGACGATCCAAGTTGCGGGCGATCGCTTCTCCGACTTGTTGAGCAATAAGACCTTGCAATTCTTCCTTGGCTCGCTGCCGTTGATAGGTTGCCCCTTCTTCTGTGGTGGCATAGAGCGGTAAGAGCCGGTTTAGGGCATAGGCAGCAATATCGCCCAGATCTAAGGTGCGATCGCTCGTGGCCTCAATCTCGGCAACCCGTGAGATCGCTTCGGTGAGCACCAACTCTTCCATTACATTAATAAATTGCTTGCGAGGAACAGCGACAACTTCGCCAGTCAACAGCGCTCCCATGAGGCGATCCAGCGCCATATATTCTTCGATCGACAGTTCTGAGGCAGTATCACAGATCCGCCCAACCTCCGCTTCCATTGCTGGTGTCAAATAGCCATCCTGTAACGCTTGTTCAACAATTTTTTCAATGCTCATAGCGCTTCCCTAACCTCTAAAGCAGCAGTTTGTACAGATAACCCCCGAATCATTTTGCCCTAGTTTTAGTGCCAGACAACACGTTCGGTTAAATCTCGTTCAAAGTGAAATTTTGCGAAGCCATTTAGAGTAAGCGATTCGCAGAAACCCCCTGAGTCAGAACTTGTAACATATATAACCTGCGTTGTCGTCACCCGTTTAGAAAAATACAACTCATTTAGACCATAATTTACGGCTGGCTTCCCAGATGCCGCCAAACTTGCCGCCAAGAGTTACCCGATCGCCAAGAAAACTGAGTATTCTAAAGTTTATAGACTGTAACAATTTTTCTAATAAAGCTGTGCAAGAAGACTTCAGGCTGATTGTTGATCTCGTCTTGGTGCTGGCGGCGGCAGCGGGGGGTGGACTGCTGGCAGCATTGCTGAAGCAACCCGTGCTGCTAGGATATTTGCTGGCAGGCGTGATCGTTGGTCCGACCGGATTGGGGCTAATCAAGGAAATCATTCAGGTCGAGACTTTAGCGCAGTTTGGCGTTGCATTTCTCCTATTTGCCCTAGGAGTCGAGTTCTCGTTCTCAGAATTGAGGAAAGTGAAAGGGATCAGTCTCGGTGGTGGCGGCTTGCAGATTGCCCTCACGATCTTGATCACGACTTTGGTTTCCCTCGCCATGGGATGGGTGACCTCGCCGCCGCAGGGGATTTTTCTGGGCGCAATTCTGTCGCTCTCGTCAACGGCGGTGGTGCTGAAGTGCTTGATGGAGCGCAACGAGACCAGTACACCCCACGGGCAGGTCATGCTGGGAATGCTGGTTGTCCAAGATTTGGCGCTAGGGCTGATGTTGGCGGTGCTGCCTGCGCTCGATAAGCCGGTCGAAGAACTTGGTTTGGCGGTGGGATGGGCGCTGCTGCAAACCGGATTGTTTGCCCTAGGCGCGATCGCGGCGGGGATCTGGCTCATTCCACCTTTATTAAAACTATTAGCCAAAACCGAAAGCCGAGAATTATTTTTACTTGGCGTTGTGGCAATTTGCTTTGGGATTGCCCTTCTAACCGAACATTTAGGTCTTTCTATCGAGATGGGTGCCTTTGTTGCAGGCTTAATGATTTCGGAGGTCGAATATGCCGATCAAACGCTGGCATACGTCGAGCCGCTTCGAGATATTTTCGCGGCACTGTTTTTCGCGGCAATCGGAATGCTGATCGACCCGATATTTCTTTGGAACAATCTGGAACTGATTCTAGGATTAGTCGCTCTGGTGTTTGTGGGTAAGTTCTTGATCGTGACGCCCATCGTCCGCGCTTTTCGCTACCCGCTCAAAACAGCGCTGCTGACGGGATTGGGTCTTGCCCAAATTGGGGAATTTTCGTTTGTGTTAGCCAGCGAAGGTCGATCGTTAGGACTCGTTTCTCACCGCGTTTACCTGCTGATTTTAGGAACAACAGCAGTCACGCTGGTGCTGACGCCCTTTGTTCTGCGGCTGATCCCGACCTTATTTACCTGGGCAGAATCGATTCCGTGGTTAGCCAAGTATTTAGATCAGTCCGATATTCCCCTTGCTGTTTCCGATGAGTTGCCCACTCAAAACTATGTGGTGGTGTGCGGTTACGGTCGCATTGGACGCAACATCGTTCGGCTGTTGCAAGATCGCAACTACCCGGTGGTGGTGATCGATCAATCGGAAAGTCAAATTCAGAAGGTTCGCGAAGCGGGGCTGCCTTATGTTTACGGTAATGCAGTGAGTTTGCAGGTACTTGAAAAAGCAGGGGTTGCCCACGCTCAAGGGATGGCGATCGCGCTACCCGATGCGATGAGCACGCGCCTTTGTCTCAAGCGATCGCTAGAAATTGCGCCCGAGTTAGATGTTGTTGTGAGGGCAATCCGAGATAAAGATATCGAACTGCTCTACCAATTGGGTGCAAAAGAAGTTGTGCAACCTGAGTTTGAAGCCAGTTTAGAACTGTCAGCCCATCTGCTCAAAGGGGTTGGGCTGACGCCATCGGCCGTTCAGCGAGAGGTGCAGCAAGTTCGGAACTCTCACTATCTTGAGCTACGCCCCGATCGCCCCTCGTCAGAAATCTTGCGAGACTTGAAGGCTGCAACCAAGGAGATGAACAGTCGCTGGTATGCGCTTCCCGATTTGTCTCCGTTAACAGGCATGACTTTAGAAGAAACGGATATGCGGCGGCTCACAGGGGTAACATTAATGGCGATTCGGCGGGCAGGAGGACTAGAAATTGACTACCCCGACGCTCAAGCCACCCTAGAACAAGGCGATCGCTTGTTAATTGTGGGAGAGCCTGACGAAGTGGCTGTCTTTGATGAACTGGCAAAGGGCGAAGCGGCGGTTCCTGCCTTTAATGCGTCGTGCCAGTGGTTAGAAGTTCCGCTCGAAAGCCCGATCGCGGGAAAGACATTAGCAGATCTAGATTTATTAGATCAGTACAGCATTCGTGTGCAGGCGGTTCGGCGAGAAGGGAAGTTTCTGCGATTTCCAGATCGCCAGGTTGATGTTCAAGTTGGGGATCGGCTACTGCTGTGTGGTGGGTTTCATTCTTTGACCCAGGCTAGCCAAGCGATTAGCGCTGAGCATAGCAACCCAGAAACTGCGTTAAACGCGTCTTCTGATCGTTCGGTGTTAGTTCCAACGGTTAGCTTGAATGGAACATTGGACTATGCAACGGCAGAGGATCTCGGTAATGAATAACAGGGCTTCTGAGGGGGTCATTACCAAAGGTAGAGACGCGCCCCGGCACGTCTCTATGGCTATTTTATTATTTGATCATCCAAATTAGTAATGGATTCAGTGCGATCGCGAATCATCACAAATCTTCTACAATTTCGGTCTAATGAATGCGATCGCTTGCCGCCACACAATCATCGGCTGATCCTCAGGATCAATCAAACACACACACTGGCTATCCTGCCAACGCACTTTACCCGCCACCACATCACCCGTCGTCAGTTTCATCTCGACATCTTTTTCTTCACGAATCATTGTTTGGATTTGGCGGGTGCTGGGCAATCCAGTATCCAGTTCAAGAGCCATAATTAAAGTCCTTCATCAACCTCTCTAACGTTTATAGAGTGCCTCAATCCTCAAAACTCTGCACATCTGAGCCTAACCTTTACGCCTAAAAGACCCATGACTCTCGAATTTACCAAATATCACGGACTCGGCAACGACTTTATTCTGATTGACAACCGAGCCTCATCAGAGCCGCTCCTAACGCCAGCACAAGCCATAAAATTGTGCGATCGCCACTTCGGAATCGGGGCAAATGGCGTAATCTTCGCACTTCCTGGTCAAAACCAAACCGACTACACAATGCGAATTTTCAACTCCGATGGTTCTGAACCCGAAATGTGTGGCAATGGCATTCGCTGCTTGGGGCGGTTTCTAGCAGATCTGGAAATTGCTGATGCAGGTGCATCAAGAGCGCAGTACCAAATTCATACGCTGGCAGGCGTTATGACGCCAAAGCTTGAAGAAAACGGTCATGTCACAGTGGATATGGGTGAGCCACGTCTCTTGGCAGGGGACATTCCAACAACGATCGCGGCGGCTGACCAAAAAGTGGTGAATCAGCCGCTTGATGTGGCGGGCAACTCGTGGAGTGTGACCTGTGTGAGCATGGGAAACCCCCACTGCATCACCTTTGTAGAAAATGTAGCTGCGATCGCCCTCGACCACCTTGGTCCGCAGTTTGAGCATCATAGTGCATTTCCGCAACGCACCAACACAGAATTTATTCAGGTGGTACGACGAGACTACCTCAAAATGCGAGTCTGGGAGCGCGGAGCGGGGATCACCTTGGCGTGCGGAACAGGAGCGTGCGCTGCGCTGGTTGCAGGGGTGCTAACCGATCAGTGCGATCGTAAAGCCACCGTCGAGCTTCCTGGTGGGCTGCTTGCCATCGAGTGGGGAACCAACAACCGAGTCTATATGACGGGGTCTGCTGAAAAAGTGTTCACTGGAATCGTCTAAACCTATTCTCGAAAACCATGAGTTCTGAGGGTCTTGGAGCTTTTCGTTCCACAGCTTTCAGAACTCACACGCTCAAGCCAATCAATCGTTTTCCCACGATTCATGACCCACCAGATCCCCAATGCGATCGCGTAAGAGAAACCCATAGCACTCTAATTCGCCTTCAAAATGAACCCATTCGCGAACCGGAATATGCTTGCAAAGCGTGTAGATAGGCTGATACCGGCTAACGGCTCCTTGGTCAACCAATTGGCGCACTTCGTCTTGAATCAAGCTAAGCGAATACTGTGCAGTCTGAAGCATAAGGCACCTTCTTGTCTCAAAGATTTAAGTGTAGAAAATGAGGTATATAAGCCTGAACCCAAAAATGGCAGCCGAACCAGAAACACAACTTGGGCAAAAATCAGCTTAATTTTAGTTTTGAGGTGGAACGTTTGGTAGTGAAATATTTGGTAGTGAGGTATACGGAATTCTATTTTCTATTGTCAGCCGATTAGCTGAGAAAATCAATTAAGCAGCCTCTTTAAAGTCAAGATGTTCTGACATAACCTCCTCCTTGGGTAGTAGCGCGAAAACCTTATCTAACCTGTCTTACAGCCGGCTTAAATGGCATCGCGGACAACAACGAGTTTCACAATTCACGACCTCAGCGAAATTACGCTTGTAGAAGCCGCTTGCCCTTGCTCGGCAAACTTGATCGCTAGGTGTATGGCAGCCTTCATGCTGGTTGCATCAGCTACGCCTTGACCTGCAATATCAAAAGCGGTGCCGTGGTCGGGAGAGGTACGAACAAAGGGCAAACCAACTGAAGTATTGACAGCGCGATCGAATGCCATGAGCTTGACTGGAATTAACCCTTGATCGTGGTAGAGCGCAAGATACCCATCGTGAGCAGCCTCTACCGAACCTGTACCAAACCAGGCTTGCCCAGGCTTTACCCAAAGCGTATCAGGCGGTAAAAGCCCCTCTAATACCGCTTGAGGAAAGCGCTGCCGCATCGCCTCTAGCCAAGCACTCATCCAATCCCACTCCTCTCGCCCAAGTTGCCCTTGCTCACCACTATGGGGATTAAGACCCGCGATCGCGATCCGAGGCTGAGCAATCTCAAAGTCATGCTGTAAGCACTCTAGAAGAAGTTCCAACTTGAGAGTAAGCAGTTCTGGAGTGAGGGTATCCGCAACATGACGAAGCGGAATATGAGTTGTGGCTAACAACGTTCGGAGCATCCATCCTGTATAAGGAGATTGAGCAACAAATAGCATTCCAAACCGACTCACCCCTGCTCGTTCTGCTAAAAACTCAGTCTGCCCAGGATAACAATGCCCGGCGGCTTTCCAAGCTGACTTTGCTATGGGCGCTGTTACCACGCTATCAAACTTTCCATGCAACGTCTGCGCGATCGCGCCCTCTAACCATCGAAAACTCGCATCACCGCTATTAGCATTTCCAATGCCAAGCGTGACTGGGTTGTGTATCTCTGCGTCTAAAACCTTAAATTGGCAGGGATGGGCTAGGGCGTCGCAAATGGGTTTTAAGCGATCGTAAGTGGCTTGCAAATAAGCGGAACTTCCAGAAATCGTAACGTCTGCCCTTGCTGCGATCGTCGGATCAGCCAGTGCTTTCAAAACAACTTCCGCACCTATCCCAGCCGGATCTCCAAGCGTAATGATTAAACGAGCACGATTCATAAATTCAGACTTAAAACGTGTAAAAAAGCTGCCTTTCTCTGCCTTTCTCTAGTGTGGAGCTTGCACGCAAGCTGTGTAAAATCGCCGCGATCGCAAACGTTATTCAAATTAGGATGAGAACTGCTTTAGAATACTTTATGAAAGAACTCTAGTTTCTAGACAAGCACACTGTCCATACGTCAGGCTGCTTCAGTCAGGTTGTCTAGCATACACTCAATTCACATCTATATTTGGAGACCTCAAACAATGGCTGGAGAGATTTTTAACACCGCATTTTTAGCGTTTAGCCTCATTCTGGTCGGTCTGTCCCTGGGCTTCTTGCTACTCAAACTCCAAGGCGGCGAGGAATAAGTAACCAGAGCAAGGGGAAACTGCTCTCTAGAGGTCTGCTTTTCCCTTTTTCTAATATCTAATCTTCTTCATCCAAGTGTTCCGCCACTTCGCGATAGAGGTTGAACACATGATGATCTTTAAGTGAATAAAAAACATTGCGTCCTTGCTTGCGGTATTCCACTAGTCGCATTGCCCGTAGCGCTCGAAGCTGATGGGAGACCGCAGACTCGCTCATGCCTACTGCCAGCGCAAGGTCGCAAACGCACAACTCCTGAATTGCCAACATAGACAAAATTCTCAACCGATTCGCATCACCCAGTAGGCTGAAAAACTCTGCCATTCGTTGCGCCTTTTCTGTATCGAGTATTTTTTGCTGCAAGTGGCGGACATTGTTTAGATCAACTGGGTGCTGAACAGTACAATTTAACTGCTCTAGCCGAGGCTGAGGAATTGCATCAGAAGGTTGGGCAGAAAGTGAATTGGAGTGCGGCATAACAAACAATACTGGCAATGGTGCTGTGTAGGCTGTTTAAGCATTACACAGCGTAGGTATCAACACTGTCTTCAGCGTAGCGCACGCTTACATCTAGACGTGCTAACTGCCCATTTCTAACGTTTTATGCCAATCACCTTAGCAGTGTTTAATTTTTCCACCATTCTTAGACTTGCTGGGTTACCAAAGTTCGTTTAGTAACATGAGTTTGGTTCTTATCCTCCCGCCTCTGACTCCCTAGAAAAGGCTGAATGACAAAGCTCAGGGGTGTAGGCAAAGGGTGACTCTGCCGAACTGACGCTACAGTTAGAAGAAACAGCAGTTATTACAAATCTCATCCTTAATAAAAAAATAGGCTAACTTGGGTTGAGATTTCTGATAGAATTTAACGAAAAGTTTACAATTTGTCACGAATTGCTCATGAGCGTATTGATTGTGGGTGCCACTGGCACTCTTGGCAGACAGGTGACTCGTCGTGCCCTAGACGAGGGATACGAAGTTCGCTGTTTAGTTCGTAATCCCAGAAAAGCAACATTCTTGAAGGAATGGGGCGCAGAGTTGGTGACGGGAAATTTGTGTACCCCTGATTCGTTGCCAAAGGTGCTGGAGGGTGTGACAGCCGTGATCGATGCTGCCACCGCACGAGCCACCGACTCGCTCACTATTCGGCAAGTAGATTGGGACGGCAAGGTAAATCTGATTCAAGCAGCAAAAACAGCAGGAATCGATCGCTATATCTTCTTCTCAATTTTGGATGCCGAAAAATTTCCCAACGTCCCCTTGATGGACATCAAAGCCTGTACCGAAAAATTTTTGGCACAGTCAGGGCTAAAGTATACGATTTTGCGCCCTTGTGGCTTTTTGCAAGGGTTGATCGGTCAGTACGCGATTCCCATTTTAGAGAATCAGTCGGTCTGGGTTATGGGTGACACTGCCCCTATTGCCTACATGGATACGATCGATATCGCCAAATTTGCGGTTCGTGCTCTTAAGGTGCCTGAGACCGAAGGTAAAGCCTTCCCGGTTGTGGGATCTCGTGCCTGGGGAGCCGAAGAAATCATTCAACTGTGTGAGCGCCTCTCTGGCAGAGAAGCAAAGGTTTCCCGAATGCCAATTGGGGTATTGCGTGGCATCCAACGAGTAGCACGGTTTTTCCAGTGGACATTGAATGTAGCCGATCGTCTTGCCTTTACTGAGGTCGTTGCAACCGGGAAGTCGCTGAATGCATCGATGGATGATGTGTATGAAACCTTTGGTCTCGATCGCAAGGACATGACAACGCTGGAATCCTACATGCAGGATTACTTCAGCCGAATTATGAAAAAGCTGAAAGAAGTTGAATTTGCCCAAGCAGAAGCCAAGAAAAAGCAGGAGAAAAAGAAGAAAAAGACGTATCCTCGATTTTAGGAAATATAGCTAGGCAGAAGGATGAACAACTTTTGCAGCCTTAATCTGTTTCTTTAAATTGATCGTTAAGTAACTGATCATTTTATTCATCAACGACAAAGCGTTCATCTTTTCTCTTACTACAATTTAGTATGCGCTCGTCTAAGGTTGGCATTATTTACAACGATGACAAACCGATCGCTTGTCAGGTTGCTCAAGAGCTAGACGATGAATTTCGGGGTCGTGGGTGGGAGGTCGTCTTAGCAACTGGAGCAGGAGGCATCTTGGGCTATGCGACGCCAGAGAGTCCGGTGTGTCACACGCCGATCGATCGATTGATGCCTCCTGGATTTGATGCAGATATGAAGTTTGCGATCGTATTGGGGGGAGATGGCACGGTGCTTTCTGCCTGTCGCCAGGTGGCTTTTTGCAACATTCCGCTCCTCGCGGTCAACACCGGGCACATGGGATTTCTAACCGAAATTCTGCTCGATAAGCTGCCTGAAGCGATCGAATGTCTGATCAGCAACAACTATGAAATTGAAGAACGAACCATGCTCAGAGTACAGATTCTTCGGCAGGGCACCATGCTCTGGGAAGCGCTCTGCCTAAATGAGATGGTGCTTCATCGAGAGCCGCTGACAAGCATGTGTCATTTTGAAGTTGAAGTTGGAAACCATACTCGCGTAGACATTGCAGCAGATGGGCTAATTCTGTCAACCCCAACAGGCTCAACAGCTTATTCACTATCGGCAGGCGGTCCAGTCATTACGCCCGGCGTACCGGTCATCATTTTGGTGCCGATTTGCCCCCATTCGTTGGCATCTCGCTCGCTCGTCTTTGCCAACGATCAGCCCGTGACCCTATTTCCCGCAACGCCAAATCGTTTGATTTTGACGGCTGACGGCAATGCAGGCTGCTATGTCTTGCCCGATGATCACGTCTGCATTGAAAAATCTCCTTACCCGGTTCGATTTGTTCGGCTCCGTCCCCACGAGTTTTTTCACATTCTTCGAGAAAAACTGGGTTGGGGATTGCCTCACATTGCAAAACCCTCTGATCGAGGCTATTAGGAACCCTTGAATCTAAAGGCAATCCGTTAATTTCAATTCGGGTTTGGGGATGCGTGCTACAACAAAAGCAGCGATCGCTCGGAACTAATCTGATAAAACCTACTTCATACTTAGAATTAACCGAGATAGATCCTGTTGTGATTTTCCGGTTTGTCGTATGAGCACTATCTCTCTCGAATCTACACCTTGTGTCCTGATCGTCGAAACCGACGAGGCACTGGCGCAGCATGTCAGCCTTGACCTCAAAGAGTCTGGATATGACACGATCGTGGTTCACGACGCCTTTTCAGGATTACGGCAAGCTCTCGAACGAAGCCCTGCCTTAGTCGTCGTCGATCGCTTATTGACAATAGGAGAATCAGGATTATCATTTTGTCAAGATTTCCGCAGTTCTGGTGCGCGTGCGCCTGTGTTGCTTTTGATGGCACGCGATGCGGTTGACGATCGCGTCGCGTGTCTAGAAGCAGGAGCCGATGACTATTTTCTGAAGCCCTATCGCAGTGACGAATTTCTCAAGCTCGTTCAGCTTTATCTCAAGCCTGATACGCCCAGCGCCGAGCAATTGAGATTTGGTGATTTGGCGTTAGATCTTGCCACCCGCCGCGCCTTACGTAATGGACGGGCAATCGACCTGACGATGAAAGAATTTGAACTGCTTAAATATTTGATGGAGCATCCCCGCGAGGTGCTAACCCGTGAACAGATTTTAGAGAATGTGTGGGGTTATGACTTTGTGGGTGAGTCAAACGTTATAGAAGTATACGTCCGGTATTTGCGGTTGAAAATTGAGGATGAGGGCGAGAAGCGACTTATTCAAACTGTGCGCGGCGTGGGATATGTTTTAAGAGAGTCATAAAGGGTTAAGGTGCTACGAGTGCGTCAGACTAAATTGAGGACTAAGTTATTGAGGACTAAGTTTCAAAATAAATTAGGGTATCAAATCGGGTTCGTTGGGCTGGGGCTAAGTTTACTACTAGTGGGATGCACGCTATTTCAGGCATCCCAGCCGTCCGATTCGGTTGCTGTTGCAGAAGCAAGCACCGCTTTAGGGCAAATGTTACCCATCACAGCACAAATTCAAATTGAGGGGCAGCCCATTAGTCTAGAAGTTGCGAGAACTGCCCGAGAGCAAGAAATTGGATTAATGAATCGAACCAGTCTAGCGGCAAATCGCGGCATGCTATTCATCTTCGAGCCGGCGCGTCCAACGCAATTTTGGATGAAGAATACGCTGATCAACCTGGATATGGTGTTTTTGCATCAGGGTGTAGTGAAATATATCGCGAATGACGTGCCTCCTTGTCAAGCGGCTCCTTGCCCTACCTATGGTCCTCGGATGGGAAACATTGACCAAGTGATTGAGTTGGCAGGGGGGCGGGCTGCCGAACTAAAACTAAAGGTTGGCGATCGCATCCCAGTAGAATTTTTCAGCGTGAATGAAGCCCAAAGAAATTAAGACTGGTATTAACACTCCATGCCTATTGCGCGGATGGCTCAGTTAGCACCGCGATTTGCTAAATTGTTAATTTTTTAAGGAATTTTGCTACAATCTGAAGCGACTCAGGTTGGTTTTGACAGTGCGATCGCTTGATGAATGTTCTTTTAGATACCTTGACACTCAAATTTCGTTACGTGCCTTAAGAAATACCTCCGGGCAATCGCTCTATAGATAGAGGTTCGATTTATAGCTGGCGATTATCCTTATCACCTTAAGTGGGTTTCCTTAAAAGCGACGTCTAAATTAGTACATTTGCGTGGGTGTAGGACTGGTGGCTGAAATCAACAAGTTTGCTAAAAATCCTATTGTTTAACTTGATTTGATCTTCAAATTGCTGACGCTATCCTTCTGTTTCCAGTCCGCTCCTGCGATCTCAGATTGGTTTTATTCAGTCAAGTACATAGTCCAGATCAAAGACTGAACCATTCTCTTGCTTATAGCTAAGTTTGTTTGCCAATAATGTATCTCACTGTATGGATGTGACAATGGCACTTGCAAAACACTCTAGATTTATTTGCTTTTTACACGATGAGCTTGCGCTATCTACGGCATCGATTTCTCTTGCTTTGAGATACCGTGAACAGAACCCAGGACCTCTACCCATGATTTTATGGCAGTATGGGCTGATCACTTTAGACCAGCTAGATCGAATTTACAACTGGCTAGAATCTATAGAAGGCTAGGTCTTGAAAGTTTGAGGCTTTGCTAGCCCCATCAACTGGAAATCTGTTTAGTGCTGTAGTTCTTGTGAAAATTCTTTTTCTCGACCAGAGTGGCAGAGTCGGGGGTGCAGAACTATGCTTGCTTGACGTTGCTGCCTGCTGTCGCGATCGCTCTTTAGTGGCCCTATTCGAGGATGGTACGTTCCGGCAGTTGCTAGAAGATAGCCATATACCAGTTCAGGTACTGAGCCAAACACCAATCTCAGTTCGTAAGGAAAGCAGTTGGCTGGCTGGCGTCAAAAGCGTCAGGCAACTGTTGCCTCTGAGCGCTAGAGTGGTGCGGCTGAGTCGCCAGTATGATGCGATTTATGCGAACACACAAAAGGCACTAGTGGTAGGTGCGATCGCTAGCTTTTTGAGTCGGCGTCCTCTGATTTACCACCTGCACGATATCCTTTCTCTAGAGCATTTCAGCTTAACCAACCAGCGCCTAGCAGTGACCCTAGCAAACCGTGCTGCATTGGTTATTGCTAATTCTGAAGCAAGTAAGGCAGCATTTTTGGAAGCGGGCGGGCAGCGCGAGAAGGTGTATGTTGTATACAACGGCTTTCAACTTTCACAATATCAGGAGAATCGTGATAGAGCTAAATCCCTTCGATTTACTTTAGGATTGGAGGGAAAATTTGTGATTGGGCATTTCAGTCGGCTTTCTCCATGGAAAGGTCAGCATGTGCTGTTAGATGCTCTTAGCCGTTGCTCAGCAGACGTGACAGCTATTTTTGTAGGGGATGCCCTTTTTGGTGAGCAAGCCTACGTGCAGCAGTTGCACGAGCAGGTTGAGCGATTAGAACTTGGCGATCGCGTCCAATTTTTAGGCTTTCGCTCTGATGTCATTCCCCTGATGCAAATGTGCGACATCGTAACTCACACCTCCACGGCTGCCGAACCGTTTGGGCGGGTGATTGTAGAAGCAATGCTGTGTGGAACCCCAGTGATTGCGGCAAAAGCAGGGGGGGCATTGGAATTAGTTGAGCCAGAGAGGACAGGTTGGCTAGTAGAGCCAGGAGATCCGCAGATGTTAGCAGATGCGATCGCAGGTTGTCAGCAAAACCACACTCAGGCAAATGCGATCGCTCAGTATGCTCAGAGTGAGGCTCGCCGCCGATTTGACCTAGAGACTATTAACCAACAGAGCACGGCTTTGCTGAAATCGAAGGTTTTTTCCTCCTCTTACGAATAAATTCTTCCTTCTCCAAAAATATAGCTCTATCGGACTACTTCAAATGGCAGGGTAAAGACTTACGATCATGAGATATGTGGTCTCGCTAAAGGGAGATGGACATCAGCAGCACCTCAAGCCATGCTCTAGAAGCGGGGGGACAGAAGGGCTTGAGGTCAGAGTTGTGACAGATCTATCTATTGGTATATTTCTACCTAATTTAAGTGGCGGCGGGGCGGAACGCGCCATGCTCCATCTAGCTGAAGGTCTATGCCAACATGGATTTAAGATTGATCTAGTCTTAGTAAAAGCAGAGGGAGACTATTTAGATCTTGTTCCCTCTGCTGTACGAATTGTCGATCTTCGCTCCAAATTTCCCCTTGTCCTCTCGAAAACAATTGCATTGCGGCGCTATTTGCAGCATGAAAACCCCGCCATTATTTTTTCGGCTTTAGACCTGGTTGGCTCAGCGCTATGGGCTAAGTGGTGGGCTAACTCGCAACCTCATGGATCAACCCGTGTATCAACACGAGTGGTCATGTGCATCCAGACTTTTTTATCAGGTCAATTTCAGGATGACCAGCGCTATACGATCGCTCCGATTCGTGCTCAGATGGTGCGTTGGCTCTATCCCAAAGCCAATGGGCTAATTGCAGCATCCCACGGAACCGCCGAAGATTTGGCTCACCTGATCGCCGTGCCGGTAGAGCAAATTCGAGTGGTTTACAACCCGGTGATCACTCCTGCCGTTCTTCAAAAAATCCAAGAGCCGATAGAGCATCCCTGGTTTTCCCCAGGAGAACCACCCGTTATCTTAGGGGTGGGGCGATTAGTCGCTCAGAAAGATTTTTTCACGTTGGTGCGTGCCTTTCAGCAAGTCCGACAGCAGCGCCCTGCACGGCTGATGATTTTGGGGGAAGGCAGCGATCGCTCAGACTTAGAGAAGCTGATTCAAAATTTAAGCCTCGAAGACGATGTTGCCCTGCCTGGATTTGTAGACAATCCTTATGCTTACATGGCAAAAGCGGCTGTATTTGCGCTTTCTTCTAAATATGAGGGGTTTGGAAACGTAGTTGCTGAGGCGATGGCGGCAGGTACATCTATTGTTTCAACAGATTGCCCAAGTGGGCCAGCAGAGATTCTAGAGAACGGCAACTATGGCACATTAGTCGCGATCGCAGATCCGGAGGCGATGGCATCTGCAATTATTAAGACATTAGATCACCCCGCCCAGGCTGAACTTTTGAAGGCTCGATCGTTAGCATTTTCCAGCGATCGCGTGATCAAACAATACGTTGATATTATCCATCAAATATTGCAGGATACCTAATGCGAATTCTACATGTTCTTAATGACTGTCGAAAAATTGGCAATGGCATCATCAATGTGGCGGTTGATCTCGTCTGCACCCAGTCTCAGGCAGGGCTAACGGTTGCTGTTGCCTCCAGAGGGGGCGAATATGAAGCTCTAATGAAGCAGTATAGAGTTCAGCATTTTTACTTAGATCAGCGCCGAAACCCAATTCAAATATTCAAAGCAATACTCAACTTTCGCCGCATCATTGAGCAATTTAAGCCAGATGTTGTTCATGTCCACATGATGACCGGAGCCGTCATTGCCTATGTTTGTAAGTTTGAAGGAAAAGGCTACGCTCTTGTCTCTACGCTGCATAACGAGTATGCCCGTGCCTCGATCTTAATGGGGCTTGCCGATCGCTTGATTGCCGTTAGTCTGCCCGTTGCCGAATCTATCAGTCGGCGCAGGGTGCCTCAGCAAAAAATTCGCGTAGTATCAAATGGCACTATAGGAACGCCTCGTCAGCCTGCCTTGAGTGAAACCGAGCCAATGCCCCTAAAGCGCCCTGCCATCACGACTGTAGCAGGTATGTTCTACCGTAAAGGCATCGCCGAGTTAATTGAAGCCTTTGTGCAGATAGCTGACGCCAATCCAGATGCTCATTTATATTTGGTAGGAGATGGTGCGGATCGGGCGGTGTTTGAGCGGCAGGCTGCAATTGCCTTCTGTGCAGACCGCATTCATTTCGAGGGTTTCCAGCCAGAGCCTCAGCGCTATTTGCTCTCAACAGATATTTTTGTTTTGGCATCTAGTCGAGAACCATTTGGATTGGTCTTGTCTGAAGCGCGAGAAGCTGGATGTGCGATCGTTGCTTCTGAAGTAGATGGCACACCCGAAGCACTGGAGGGCGGCAAAGCAGGGCTTTTAGTGCCCCCGAAAGATGTATCGGCTCTTTCTATGGCACTTTCTAGCTTGCTGAACAGTCCTACTCAGTTAGAATGCTGGAAACAGGCGGCTCAAAAAAACTTAGAGTGGCTCAAGATCGACCGGGTGCATCAAGAAACCCTAGCCGTTTACAAGGATGCGACTACACAGAGGTTTGGTTCGGGGCATCAAAGACCTGACTCAAGCTCTATGCGCTTAGAAGAAGAGTGATTACAACATGATTGAACTATCAGCCGTTAGAAAGGTCAGCTTAAAAGGTTCGACAGCAAAATTTTCAGGGTCGTGGATGGTGGCAATGGTGCTTGGGTTAACTGGGGTTGCTGCCCCCGCGATCGCGCAGACGGCTCCTCCAGGAAGCGGAGCCTTACCGCCTAGCAATATACCTGCCCCAATCTCTGCGCCAGCCAGCGCGCCAGTGGTGGATCAAAGCTATCTGCTAGGTGCTGGAGACAAGATCAAACTAGACGTATTCGGTGTGCCTGAATATAGTGGCGAATATCAGGTGCTGGCTGATGGCTCACTCAATTTGCCCCTGGCTGGATCGGTGCGAGTCGGAGGCTTAACCCTGCGTCAGGCATCCAGCGCGATCGAGTCTCGCTACCAAGAATGGCTGACTCGCCCAGTGGTGACGGTAAGTTTAATGAGTTCTCGTCCAGTACAGATTGCCGTTTCGGGCGAAGTGACTCGCCCAGGAGCCTACGCTACATCCCTTGCGGAAGCCGGAGCGCCAACCCTAACAAAAATGCTGCAACTGGCAGGCGGATTAACCCAAAGCGCCGATATTCAGAGAGTTCAGATTCTGCGCCGTTTGCCTGGAACCAACGCTGGCACAACGCCGATCACGGTCAACCTGCAAGCGCTGTTGAAGTCGGGCGACTTGAGCCAAGATATTCAACTGCGCGATGGAGATAGCATTCTTGTGCCTGCTGCTGCGGCAACCACGGCGATGGGCAACGATTTTGCAGGCACAACGCTAGAGTCTAGCAATAATGAACCGATCGACATTATTGTGGCTGGAGAAGTCAACCGTCCTGGTCCTCATAGTGTCGTTGGCGAACAGGTTCCGGTGGGAGATGCTGCGGCAAATGGACAAACGGCAGTAGCGGCAAAGGTAAAAGCGCCGACTGTTACGCGGGCAATTCAGATTGCTGGAGGCATCACCGAACGGGCTGATATCCGTGACATTGAGGTGAAGCGAACGGCACGAGACGGCTCTGAACAGAGCATTAAGGTGAACTTGATGAATCTGCTGAAAGCGGGGGATGCAAAGCAAGATGTGCGCTTGCAGCAGGGCGATCGCATCGTGATCCCAACGGCGGTAGCCCTCTCCCCGGAAGATGCCGCAACGGTATCTCGTGCCAGTTTCTCACCCGACTCAATCACGGTCAACGTAGTGGGTGAAGTGGGTAAACCCGGTCAGATTCAGGTGCCGCCCAACACGCCAATGAATCAGGCAATCTTGGCAGCAGGCGGGTTTGTCACCAGTTCTCGGAAAAGCCGCGTTGAGTTTCTACGACTCCAGCCCAACGGAACGGTGGATCGGCGTCAACTCGCCGTTGACTTTAAGCAAGGCATTAATTCTGCCAATAATCCAGCATTGCGGAATAACGATACGATCGTGGTTGGAAAAAATGGCTTAGCCACCCTGGGTGGAGTTTTGGGAACCGTTCTTAACCCTCTGGGAAGCGTATTTGGTATCTTTAATCTTTTCCGCTAAACCTGTTATCTGGTTAGACACCCTTGGGGACGGTTGCCGTCCCTTTTTTATTGGAATCTAAAGGGGGGTTGCCATTAAATTTGCTAATCCTTGGGTTAATGAGATTAAATCAGTCTGTACATAGACACAGGAGGCAAGAGTTGCGACTAGACTAGATCAAACGCGCGATGGCTACTTCACGAGGGGGCATGGTAAGCGAGTGCACAGTTCTTGTAAACTTCGGGCTAGTCGGATGGTGAAGTAGATGGGAGAACTAGAACGGTGTTATCAAGTGTTGGGTCTTGAACCCGATGCACCCTGGGAGGAAGTAAACCAGGCGTATAAAGATCTGGTATTTGTTTGGCATCCTGACCGTGTGCCGAAGGATAATCCGCGCTTGGTGCAAAAAGCAGAAGCCAAAATTAAGGAACTCAACCACGCTCGTGATGTGTTGCGAAAGCAGGGTTCTTCCAAAGGTGTGACAAGCGCTAATCGCAACCCAACGCCTCAGCCCCAAACGGCGCGATCGCAAGAACCGACCAAGAGTGAACCTCGGCAGACCTACTATCAATCTCACTATTATCACCGTCACCAGTCGTATAACCGGCAGCCACCTCAAAACGAGCAGTCTAGCCATGGGCAATCTTCTCAACATGGTCAGAAGACCAATGGACAGACAGCCAACAGGCAAACGGCGCAGCAGTCGCAAAACTACCAAGATTATTATTCACAGTCGCAGTATCGCTCGGAGTATCACAAACCGCCCCAAAGCCAAGCGGCTCAGCAGGGAGATCCGTCGTCTCAGTCAAACTACTATCGGCAGTCTCATTATCGGGCAGAGTATCACCAAATGCCGAAAACCCCTTCTCGCCCTCAAGAGCGCGATTGTACTGGGGCAGATCTGAGCGGACGAGATCTTCAAGAAAAAGACTTATCTGGTTATAACCTCAGTCGTGCTGATTTAACGAACGCGAATCTGAGTGACGCTTTCATGCATAAGGTCAACTTAGAAGGCGCAAAGTTGCAACGGGCAAATCTATTTCGGGCGAATTTGTTAGAAGCGAATTTGTGTGGAGCCGATTTGCAGGACGCGAATTTGATTGGAGCCGATTTGAGTGGGGCAGACTTGCGCGGGGCAAACTTGCGCGGGGCAAAAGTAGGGTTCGACGATCGAGTAATGGTAAAAATGACGGGAGCGAAACTATCGGGGGCGATTATGCCCAATGGAAAGATCCACCATGGGTGAAATCCCCAAAACGAGCACCTCTACCTGTCGCAAATTGCGAATGCCGGTTGAGAAGGTATGAATTATCCGACTTGAGTAATCGGACTGTCTCTGGGAATGGCGTAGGGATCTTTTCCATATCCCAAGGCGAATTTAACGGAGTGGGACACACTTTTACTAGAAAGCGTGATGAATATGAGCAAAGCAGCAAAAGCAACACCCGAAGCAACGCCATATAAACCACGATAGCCAATTGATTTTGCAACCGAGCCTAAGAGCGGACCTGCAATCGCAATTCCCAAATCAAATCCGCCGATAAACAGCCCGAAAATCCGTCCTCTCTCGTGCGGTTGGCAGCGATCGGCAACCAGAGCAATCATAATCGGCAAAAAAGTGCCGCCGCCAATGCCCTCGATCAGCCCCGCAATCAGAAATCCTTGAGCCGTTCGAGCTTGCCACAACACCAGCATAGAGACCCCGTAACACAGAAGCCCGAGGGTGATGAATCGTCCCCGCCCGTAGCGATCGCTGGCTTTTCCTGCGAGAAATCGCGTTGCAAAACTCGTGATTGCCGCCGCCGTATAAAACAATCCGGCGTTTAAATTAACCTGAGCTTCGGCAATGTAAAGCGGCACAAATGTTGCGATCGCACCAAAGGCGATGCCAACCAACAGCATCGTCATTGTTGGAATGCGGATGCGATCGCTCAGCAACAATCGCCAAAACCTCTGGTCTCCGTGTTGCTCTATCGGGGGCTGCGGTTGGAGCGGCGGCGGCGTGACCTGCGATGCACAGACCAAACTCATCATGCCGATTCCTGATGCCAAGAAGAACACCGGAGCAAATCCCTGCCAAGCTTGGAGAAACCCTCCCATTGCCGGACCGACCGCCATGCCAATGGGATTTACCAAGCTCATGTAGCCAATGAGTTCACCTCGTTTATGAGGCGGGGCAAGGTCTACCACGAGAGAACTGTACGCTGTTGTGAAGGCAGCAATGCTGACCCCATGGAACATTCGCACTAAAATGAGCACCGGAATTGACTGAGTGAGCAGATGGCAGACCGGTGCGATCGCTGCCACACTAATCCCAAGTAGCAGCACTCCTTTGCGCCCCCGCGTATCTGCCATTCGCCCCAAGCTAGGACGAACGATCAACAGCCCCACCGCAAACGATCCCATAACAACGCCAAGCAGATCGTCTGCGGCACCAATCGACTTAATATAGGGCGGCAACGTTGGCAGCAAACTTGCCAAACTCGACCAAAATAAAAGCCCCGCCGTAAAAAGAACCCCCAAATTTCGTCGTGCTTGGGGGTTCAATGTGGCAACTGTATTCAATGCCCTATTCCTTCTAAACGTGTGTCTGAGAGGAATCTAGGATAACAATTTGTTCGCAGTCGTACCATTTAATTTTGAAGGTTGCTCAATGACCTGCCACGATCGCAGGCATCAACACGCCATCGATGCTGTGAATCACACCATTATCCGCAAGCAGATCGGTTTCCAACACGCGGGTAGCGTTTACGGTTATACCGTTTGAGCGATCGACGGCAATCACAGAGCCTTCGGCGGTTGGCGCTTCATCAATTTCGGCGAGGTCTTGCGATCGCACATCCCCAAACACAACGTGATACATCAGCACTCGTTTCAGCTTAGTCTCATCGTTCAGCAAGGCTTCTAGCGTTCCTTCAGGCAGTTTGGCAAAGGCGTCATCAGTAGGAATAAGCAACGTTAGAGGACCTTCTCCGTTGAGGGTAGAGGCAAGATCAGACTGGTTTACCGCTTTCAAGAATGTACTGAATGATCCGGTCTGATCTGCTGTTTCTAAAAGATTTGCCATGATGTACCTTTCTAAAACCTCTCATGTTCTGTATTAAGAAATAGGCGTTGAAGGACAGGTGTTACATCATGCCAAGGGAGGACTGTAGGGTGGTTGTCCCGTCCTAAATTCTACGGATAAAGAATGGTTCAATTTATATATTTTTTTTGTAAAATCTCAGTTTATTTACTTAAGCTTTCCCAGAGTTTGTTTATTATCTGTGTAGCACTACCAGTTACATACAGAAATCTCAACTGTGATTCTATCTGCTGTGTCATGCTACGGGCGCAGTCTTGCCTAAGACAGAGCGTGTTCACCTCCAGTGCAAACTCAATAAGCCCCTTAGCCGCAGTTTTTCAGGGTGGTGTACCGAGTAGTCGCCAGAATTAAGCTTCAAACTCTTTAAACTATTGATATTCATTGAATACAGCCATACAACCTTGATGAAGGTTGGGAGTAGCCTGCATGAAATTAAACTCTAAAATTTGTCAGCCTTGGCTGCTGGCAGTTGGGTCAGTCACGGCTTGTTTTGCGATCGCAACATCCCCTGCTAAGGCTGCTAGCCTTGCGTTCTCCGGGGTGCAGACTCTGATCGAGGGTCAAATTTCTTCTCCAACTTCAACCGAGTTCTTTAAAACAACAATTGATGCAACCAGCCTTGTGCTTGGCGATGGGACAGATTTTCAAGCCTCGGCTCGCCAATCGATTAGAGTAGAAGACCTATTTTTTGCCGCAGATGAATCATCGCCTGCGATCTTTAGCTTTGATTTTGCGGCTCTGTTGGCGTTAGACACCGAGATTGACAATCCAGAATTGGAACTGGCAAAGGCGAAGGGTTCGCTGTCGCTAGCGCTATACGACCTTACCGATGGAGTGGAAACCCTTTTAGATTCAGTCAATATCAACCTATTCGGCAAGCTGAATACACCAGGAGGAGGCGATCGACTCCGGATCAACGCTGGCGGAACCAATCTTGCCTTATTGCCTAACCTCACCCGCACCAACATTGGAGGGCTTGAAGAATCGGTGGTAGCAGAAGTTGGAGGGAGCTATTCCCGCACATTTTACCGACCCACTACCCTGAAAATCGTGCAACGCGCGAATACAGTTGCCTGTGTGCAGGCTCCAAAACAAGGTGATTTCTGCGGTCGTGCGGTTCCCGAACCTTCTAGCACGTTAGCTCTGGCACTGTTTCTTGCAACTACAGGTGGCATAGTGTGGGTTCGCTCTCGAAAGTTGAAGCCTGTAATGCTTTCCAATACTAAAGAGGATTGAATTGCATGTCTCTCAGGCGCGATCGCGACCTAAGATTTTAGGGAAGTTTGCGCCGTAGCGATCGTAGTAACTCGGTCGGTCGGGCAGCTTTTACCGTCAGGTAGAGATCAGAGTGATGCAGAAACATATAGTGTTCATACTCATACCAGTGCATCTCGCCTTTCTCTTTGTTACACCAAGAGCAAATGACCCACAGGTTTTTAAATTCCATTGAGAGCCAAGGGTACTGCGATCGTGGAAGTTTGTGATCTACGGTCTTTCCATCTCTACGAGAGTAATATTCGTTGCAGATCGGGCAGTGTGAGTCTGAATGATCTCTGACCCAATCTCTGCTTTCTTGAGTTGTTCCGCATTCATACTTGCCGTTAATATAGCGCCAGTCTTCAAATTTTCTGTAGTCTTCAAAATCGCGGATCGTGAGCCTGTTATAGCGTTTCTTACCGATATAATCTGCAAATTTGAATAGGTCTTTTAGGTCTTTGCCGTCAACGTCCACAATAATTCTCTCTAAAGTTTGATCGTTTTATAAGATTTTTGGCTGCCTTTTCTTCGAGCTTTATTCGCAGATTTATCTGTAAAATCAATTACTTCTACTTCAGTGTCAGGAAACTGTGCATCAATTATTTCACTAACTTCACTAACCTCTTTCGATAGCTTCTGATTAAAGTCTTCGACTTCTTGATTTGTAAGGTATTTATTTCCAATACGATCGGCTTGCAAAAATAGTTCCTCAAGGGTTAAATCATCTGAAGAATCTTTTAGAAACTCCTCAATTTTTTTATAAAGACTAATAATATTGTCCCAGCCGGTATTTCGATATCCATTGCTTTTTAACCATATTTGCTGTTTTTTCGGTAACTTCGCTCGGCTGTCTGAGTTAGCGCGCTGGACTTGGCGATAACCCATGCCATCCCATGTTCTAGCTTTAGTTTTTTGAGTAGCCATCAAGCCCAATTTCCTACCCTAAAGTCCATCTAAACAACCGAATTAGCGCTTTACGAAGCTCATTATCTTCATACTGCAACAGTGCTTTTGTATCCCTAGCTAGCCTAAATCTGATAGCGTCAACTATGTTTTTCAAGTCCTTATTATCTTTTTTAAGCTGCTCATTTGCATCAAATAATTCATCATTTTGAGACGTTAAAGCCTCCACCTTAAAAGCGAGTGCAATATTTTCAGAAGACAGTTTTTTTGTATCAGTTTCAAGAGCTTCTCTTTCCTGTTCTAAACGCCTTTTCTTATCTTCAAGGGCTAGTTTAGAAGTTTCTAATGTTTGAATAGAGGCTTCTAGCTCGTGATACTGTGCTTTGAGAGATTCCAGTTTACGTTCTGCATCACTTCGCATTCTCCCGAAGTTAGCATTGTTTCTACCTAAGCTAGAATTTTTTTGAGAAAAAGATGTAACAAGTTTTATCAAACCTTGGTCTCTACTGAGAAGAACAAGTAACCGCTCGCATTCTTCTTGGTTCAATTCTTGGCTGATATTTTTATTAACTCCATATTTTTCCTTCAAAGTAGTTTGAAGCTCGCTCTTTGACGCCATTACTCGCCCCCAAAAAGTGGTCAAACAATAGAGGCGTAGTCATCTACTATTGTTTGCTATACATCTACTATTGTTTGCTATAAGTGTTTGCTATAAGGTAACATTTTGATATTCGTCTAGATAAGTAAATACGTATTATATCGCCCTTAATATTGAGAAATAAAACCAAAAAAACGGACTATCAATCGACAGTCCGTTCTTAAGTGCTTTTGAGTGGTGCAGCGAGTTACGTAGCTTCTGTATTTCCCGTACTTAAACTGCTGCTAACTCTTGCGTGGGGCGCTTGCTATTGCGAATTCCTTCGATCGCAGTGGCATAGTCTGGCGCGTTAAACACGGCTGACCCAGCTACGATCGCATTGGCTCCTGCTTCGATCACTTGCCAAGTGTTGTTCCCCTTTAAGCCTCCATCAACCTCAATCCATGGATCGAGACCGCGCTCATCGCACATCTGACGCAATTTGCGAATCTTGGGCAGCACCCCTGGAATAAAGCTCTGTCCGCCAAATCCGGGGTTGACGCTCATGATCAGCACGAGATCGCACAGTTCAAGAACATAGTCGATCAGTTCTAGGGGACTACCCGGATTCAGCACCACACCCGCCTTTTTCCCACATTCTTTAATTTGTCCGAGGGTGCGGTGTAGATGGGGTGAGGCATTGTGTTCGGCGTGGACATAGATGTGATCTGCGCCTGCTTTCGCAAAATCAGCGACATACTTTTCTGGCTCAACGATCATCAGGTGAACGTCTAGCGGCTTTTGAGTGACAGGGCGAATGGCTTCCACGATCAACGGTCCAATCGTAATATTGGGGACAAAGCGACCATCCATCACATCAACATGAATCCAATCTGCTCCGGCGGCATCAATCGCGCGGATCTCTTCTCCTAAGCGGCTAAAATCGGCAGACAAAATGGATGGCGCAACGACGATCGGCTTTGTGGACGACGATTGAGGCATGGTGACTAGTCCCCTTGGGTTGCAAAAGTTGTGCTTAGTTTAACAAATTGTGAATCTTTTCTCTCATAAATTAGCAGGAATTTGAGGAAACTTTAGGAAAAAGTACCTAATTTGAGGTTTGGAGGCTAGGCATGGAGTGTTGGGGTGAGAATAGAGAGTGTTATGACGATGGGGAATGAAGACGGTGAGAGGATTTTGGCTTGGAGTTGGGATTGGAGGAGCGGTTTTGGGTGCGGTTCCGGTCTATGGCGTGCTGGTGCAAAACTCGTCGATCGCGCAAAAAGGGATTGATGCGCTGAGGTTGCAGTATCCACCTTACGGATTGACGGGTCGAAAGATTGCGATCGGGCAAGTTGAGATTGGGCGACCGGGGCAGTTTGGCGTAGATAAAGCCGCGAGCCGAAATCGGGTGGTGTCGTTGGCTCGTGCATTCTACCGAGATCAGCCTGCTAAGACGAACACAAATTTAGATACCCATGCTGCACAGGTGGCAAGTGTCATGGTGGGGGACAGCAAAGCAGTGCGAGGCGTGGCTCCGAGTGCCAAACTTTATTCTTCGGCGGCGGCGACTCCTCAACGGGGTGGGCAGGCAGAAGAATGCCGCTCTGCCGAGCATGTGGCGATGCAAAATGGGGGCGATGTACGAGCAATTAACTTTAGCTTTGGAGAGGCGTTGCAGCAAGATCCGCGCCCAAATGCCAAGCTAGATGGCAATGCGCTGCTGACTCAATGCGTTGACTGGTCTGCTAGAGTTCATGATGTACTTTATGTGATTGCAGGTAATCAAGGGAAAGGTGGTATTCCCATTCCAACAGATAACTACAATGGCATGACAATTTCGTTTACTCGCCAGGTAAATGATCTGTTTTCAAAAATTGATTTTTCTAATATCGGCGATGTTGCTCCTAGCATTTTCAAACGTAATGATGGAGTTGAAACAAGCTTGGGAGGACGCCGATCAGTTTCGCTTGCTGCTCCTGGAACTAAAATTGCAGTCGCAAGTTTAAAGGGAGACGAGCTAAATCAAATCGGGTCAAGCTTTGCGGCTCCTCATGTGACAGGAACGGTAGCGCTGTTGCAAGAATTTGGCGATCGCAATCTCCGTTTAAGCTGCAAACGGGGTGAGGGGTGCGCTTTGCCCTGGACAACCGACGCCCGACGCCATGAAGTGATGAAAGCAGTTTTAATTAATTCGGCTGACAAAATCAAAGATAGCGGCAATGGGCTAGCGCTGGGCATGACACGCACTATTTTCGAGAAAAGCAATCGGACATGGCTTGAATCTGATGCTTTCAAAAATCCTAAGATTCCCCTCAATATTCAGATGGGAGCCGGACAACTCAATGCTTTTCGTGCCTATCAGCAGTTTAGCCCAGGAGAATGGAATTCTTCTCAGCCTGTGCCTGCGATCGCATGGAACTATGGCAAAGTCAGCAAATTTAAGGCACTGCCAGGTCTTGCGTCTCCCCAAAACCATCAGGATTATGTTCTAGAGCAGCCGCTTCAACAGGGAAGTTATGTATCGGTAACGCTGACGTGGGATCGCTTGGTTGAACTCAATGATAAAAACAAAAATGGTGCGTATGACGTGGGGGAAAGTTTTAGCGATCGCGGGCTTAACAATCTCGATTTATATTTAATGAAAGCTGAAGCAACTGATGTGAAACAAAGTATCTGGTCGTCTGTTAGCAAGATTGATAATGTGGAGCATATCTTTCAGCAAGTTCCAAAAACCGGGCGCTATAAAATTCGGGTTGTGTTTCACGAACAGGTGAATCAGCCGACTCAAAATTATGGGTTGGCATGGTGGACGGCTCCTGCGTCTCGAAAACTGTAACCAACGCTTTGTCCTTCTCAAAAGCAGATTAAGGTAGGAACTAACAGGGTGCCCGCACACGAAAAGGTCAAACGAATTCGTAGTCCGCAAACGAGGTTCCGCAGCAAAAATTAGAGTATTTGCGGATTACGAGTTTTTTTTGAATTTAATCATTTATGCCATGAAAATTTGCCTGGATAAAGCTATGAAAACGTCGCGCATGGGTTCAAGAGTTGGAGTTATTTTGATCGCTGCGATCGTGGCGCTGAGTGCTTTAGGTTGTTCGGGTGCAGCAACATCAACACCCTCTCCTAAGTCAACCGTTAAGCAGGAGAATGTAGAGATGGTTAACCCCAAACTAGTGGCGGCAAATACACGGTTTGGCTTTAAATTGTTCTCGGAAATTTTAAAGAAAGATACTCAGAAAAATGTATTTGTTTCTCCGTCGAGTGTTGCGATCGCGCTGTCGATGACCTATAACGGAGCAAGCGGAGAAACGCAGCAAGCAATGGCAAACGCACTGCAACTGCAAGGGTTAAGTTTAAGTGAATTGAACCAAGCCAATGCAAATTTAAAGACTAATTTAGAGAAGGGTGATCCGAGTGTCACCGTTGCGATCGCAAATTCTTTGTGGGCACGAAACGGAGTTTCATTTAATTCTGAGTTTATCAAACGTAATCAAACGTTTTATGATGCTGAAATTAAAACATTAGATTTCAATTCTGCTGCTGCACCTCGCGAAATCAACGGTTGGGTCAACGAAAAGACTAATGGCAAAATCAGCGAAATTATCGATCAAATTCGACCTGATCAGGTCATGTTTTTAATAAATGCCATCTATTTCAATGGCAAATGGACAAACGAATTTGATAAGAACCAGACTGAGGCGCGCTCGTTTTATTTGGCTAATGGGAAGGAAAAACAGCATCCTTTGATGCAGCAGAAAGGTAAATACCGTTACTACGAAAACGATCAGTTTCAAGCTGTAAGTTTGCCCTATGGAAACGAACAGATGAGTCTGTATCTGTTTTTGCCGAGCCAAAAATCGAGCCTATCCGATTTTCATAAAACGCTGAACTCTGAGAATTGGCAAACTTGGATGGGGCAGTTTAGCCAACGGCAAGGATCGGTTCAAATTCCGCGATTTAAATTGTCGTATGATATTGAATTGAAAGAGGCTTTGTCTGCCCTGGGAATGGCGGTTGCCTTCGATAAATCAAAAGCAGATTTTTCCCGCTTGAGCGATGTAGAAACGAATATTAACCAGGTCAAACATAAGACTTTTGTAGAAGTCAACGAAGAAGGCACTGAAGCAGCAGCAGTGACATCTGTGGGAATTACAGTCACGTCAGTTCAGATAGAGGAACCTCCGTTTGATATGGTGGTTAATCGTCCGTTCTTTTGCGCGATTCGAGATAATAAAACTGGTGAGATTCTATTCATGGGATCGATCATTAATCCTAATTTGTAGTAGCCGAAGACTGACATTTAAGCAATCCATACTATTAGTGAGGACAATCGACTGCCTTAAATTGAGCGTGCGTCCAGTTATCGTAATATTTTGTTGACGGTGCTGAATCAAGGGATGCATCTTCCAGGGCTTGTAACCCTGGTCGCCCCCTAAATCCCCCCATTCTGGGCAGGGCTGATTTATTGTGGTTGTAGATAAGTTAGGCTGGCGGGACGTAACTCAAACCAACCCTGAGCGTCAGCCTCATCGACCCTCTCAAAACCGTTCCTGACTGCCGGGCGGCACGCGCTAGACGCTACCCCCTGTGGATGTGCTGCTGTTGATCAGTCTCGGCATCCTGAGCCAATGCCAAGGGTACATGGCGCTCGAGTTGCCAATCGGCACAAAGATGCCTTGATTCAAGCCCTGGAACTCCCGTATCAGCGCCTGCCGTCAGAGACCCAAGCGTTACAAGAAATTGCCCATGATATTCCTCGACTTTTATGCCTGTCACAATAAATTAGCCCTGCCAGAATGGGGGACTTCAAGCCCAAACTTCCGGTTCAAAGTCCCCCAAAATGAGGGATTTAGGGGGCAGAAGCCGCTGTCAACGAAGCGAAAAAACTCGTCGAACTCACGTTAATTCCCGTTAATCCCTATGAGCGCGATCGTATTTGGCAGTATCAACATGGATCTCGTGACCCGGACGCCTCGCTTGCCTGTTGCGGGCGAAACCTTGACTGGACATTCGTTTGAAATGATATCGGGAGGAAAAGGAGCTAATCAAGCCGTTGCCGTGGCTCGATTGGGCGTGGCAACCGAGTTAGTCGGACGAGTGGGAAACGATCCGTTTGGGCAGGACTTGTTGGCGGGATTAATTGCCAATGGGGTAGGGTGCGATCGCGTCTTAACTGATGCGTCGATTCATTCGGGTGTGGCTGCGATCGCGGTGGATGATGCCAGCGAAAACAACATTATTGTCGTTCCCAGTGCAAATGGGCGAGTCGGGCAGGCTGACTTGGCGCGATTGCAGCAGGTTTTGCCGCATGCAAAGGTTCTCCTCTTACAGCTTGAAATTCCGTTAGAAGCGGTGGTAGCGGCGGCTCAAGCGGCAAAACAAGCAGGGGTGACGGTGATTCTCGATCCGGCTCCTGCCCAAACGATTTCAATGGAACTGTATTCGTTGGTTGATATCCTAACTCCAAACCAAGTGGAAGCGAGTCAACTCGCCGGGTTTGCGGTAGAGGATCAAGAGAGCGCAATGCGAGCCGCAACGCTAATTCATCAGCGCGGTGTTGCAACGGTGATCATAAAACTTGGTAAATTAGGTGCATTTTGTTTAACCGAAACTGAAACATTTTTGATTCCTAGTTTTCCTGTGAAAGCAATAGATACGGTCGCGGCTGGAGACGCTTTTAATGGAGGTTTAGCGGCGGGTTTAGCCACAGGTTTATCACTCCAGCAAGCGATGATACAAGCGTCTGCGATCGCAGCTTTATCCGTCACGAAAGCCAGGGCGCAACCATCCTTGCCAACTCGTGAAGAACTAACGACATTTCTATCGACACATAGTAAACAGCCTTTATGAATTATGTACACTGACTTTTTATTTATCGCGGTGCCAAATTAATGTCATCAAGGGTGTGAAACCTGTCTTTTCTAGCATTAGCTTTGAGTACGTGCAGGGAACGGACAAACTCGCATCACACTAAATTACTGAAAACGTGCAGCGATCAGACTTGCTTGATGACACGAATTTGTCCTAACGTCATTTAATTTGGCACTGTACAGATTCACCAAAAGCTGACATGAACCCGAAGTTGTGAAAATACGCACCTCTATTTGTTCTCGAAATCACGGGGTCCGCTGACTCCGTTGTTACCCCTGGGCTTGCAGGAGACATGGTAGTTCCACCAGTTGGATGCCACCACATCACCGTTCTCGATGTTAACGATCTCCAATCGCACAGCACTCTTATGCTCGTTGCTAGGCAGGGGCTTGTCCGTCAAGACAGGAGGTGAAATGCTGTGTCCACCACCACTGTTACCACCGTCATCGCCGCGATCGGATTGGAAAACGGGATCAATGGTTTGATCATTACCAACTCCTTGCCCTGGAGTAGAACCGCTCTGGACTGGAGCAGGCAATGGTAGGGGAACCTTGTGGAGGACAGACGCAGTGTTTTCTGCAACAAAGGTTGAGAAGACGGTGGAAATAGGTCCGTGTGTCCAGCGAAAGCGATACTGAACGGTTGCTGGGTCGAACCCATGACTCTTGGAAATGGTGCCCTTGAGGATGAGTTCAGCAGGACAGCTAATTTCTACTTTGTTGCTCTGTCTGGAAGCGCTGCTGCCGGTGTTCAAAGCGGTGTTGGGTGCGGTCAAGGCTAACGTTGTTTGACCTGAGGGAGCAGGTGCCAGACTGATTGAGCGAATTTTGTCCCCTGGTTGAGGCATCAAAGCAGACGACTTCTCACAATGTTGTTTTTGCTCAAAATCCTGGATGCAGCCTTGCTTGCTCAAATCTTCAAAGAATTCCTTCGGCAGCTTGGGGGGTTTGGCAGGTTTTTCTTCTTTAAGCTTGATAGGTTTGCCTCTGGAATCGAGCCATTCGATGTCCGATCCGTCGTAAACATCTGCTACAAAAGAACCTGCACCAGGGGGCATTTCGGAACCGGTGATGCTACTAGATGCAGGCGTTTGAAATTCGTAAAGCCCCGTACTGGTGCTACAGTCGCTGTTAATAGGACCGATCGCTTCTATGGGACCCGTGCCAAACGAGTCAGATGAATAGGTCCGCCCGGCATACCTGACAAAGGATCCCGGCTTCCGGGGTTCCGCGAAATGCCAGCCACCATCCCAATCATGGTTTCCCAGCCGAAATCCACAGGCATGGGCAGGAATTTCAATTTGATTCCCGTAGTGATTACCAGATATCCTCATCCCAGCCGTGGGTGCAAAGCCATCTAAATGCCCCTCATCCCAGTACATGGTGATTATGGCTGCATCTGCCGATGGTGCCAAGACAGCGAATGCCCCCATTGCCAGAGCCGCTGTCGTTGCATTACGCCAGACGCACCTGCGGATTGTGAGCAGTCTTAACCAATGGAAGTAGTTGCGGGTTTTGTTATTCATGGGAAAATTCCTTTGAATGAGTGAATGATGTGTCTCTACAGAATTTGCACCGTTGAATTTGCACCGTTGAATTGATGATGCTAAGTCAATTGCAAGTAGAAAGAACACTTATTTCTCTTGGTTGCTAATGATGACTTACGTAGAAAAAGTGAATTTTATGCAAAATTGATTTCTTTAAAGGAATGCGTGTTTGAGATCTTGAGATCGCTGAACCTTTCAGGCTGATAAATCACTAAGGACTGCTAAGTAGGTGGAACAAATGAAATATAAAACCTGTTTAGGTTGGGTTGAGGTAAAGTACAAATGTTGAGGTAAAGTACAGATGCTGTTGGCGAGTTATTTCTTCATCTGGTGGATGCCGAAATACCGATTCATGCGAATTTACTAGCAAAATATCTGAGGGATAAGCTTATAACGGTTCCTCCTGGGAAGTTGGGGATACGCAACCCGAAGTAATGAGTTGACTTACTCTTTTAGAATGTCTATTATGCTTTGACTTGACAATTACCCTAAAGGGTACTCTTCAACGTCACATCACAACTTCGCCCCATCCCCTCGCATAGTCAACAATGCCAATAGATTCACCGCTCCCTTTCCAGGCAAGATGATTTCAAAATGGCAATGCGAACCCGTTAAATACGCGTTGAGCCGAGATACGTGTAAAAATTTATCTCGTTGGAAATTTGGTTGCCGATTGCGATCGCATGTTTTCCCTGGTTTCTTGCATCTGGAATCGTTCAACAAAATATTAGGACAAGAAGCCGTTTCATGTGGTGGTTGGGACAAAGCTTGGTGCTGGTTGGAGGATTTATTCTAGTGGTTTTCGCGTTGCCCAAATTAGGATGTATGTTTCTGAGGTATGAACTATTTTGGAGGTCCGGCTGTAACAACTACGATTCTGTCAGGATGCAACAGTTCGTTAGCCGCTCGATCGACTTGAGCCTGGGTCACCCGTTCAATTTGGTTGGGATACTGGCGCAACTCCGCAACATTCAAACCGTAGACTTCGTTCATTAGAATCGTATTTGTCAAACTCTCTGGATTTGCTAAATCTACCGGGTAGCTACTTGTTAACGATCGTTGGGCTGTTGTCAGTTCTGCGGTCTCAATGCCTTGAGTGCGAACTTGCTCTAACAGCTTGAGCGTACTGGCGATCGCTTTATCCGCATCTTCGGGCGCAGTTTGCATTGACACCAAGAATGGACCTTGCCGATTTCCGGCTTGGAAATAGCTGTAGATTCCGTAGGTCAACCCTTGGCGATCGCGGATCTCTCCGCCTAGCCGACTCGATAACGTATCGCCGCCCAAAATTTGGTTCATCACCAGCGCATTGTAAAAACGCGGATCTTTGCGATCGATGCCCGCATTTCCGAGCAAGGTTACCGATTGAGTTTTACCCGGAATCCCTTGATAGCGACGCACTACCTGAGTGGGCTGGGCAACCGTAGGCAACACAAGCATGGGCGCTTTCGCTTCTGCCTTCCAGTTGCCTAGTTCGTTTTGCAGAAGGGTTT
This sequence comes from Myxacorys almedinensis A, assembly GCF_010091945.1. Lineage (GTDB taxonomy): Bacteria > Cyanobacteriota > Cyanobacteriia > Leptolyngbyales > Leptolyngbyaceae > Myxacorys > Myxacorys almedinensis. Next base: position 31,452 of record NZ_WVIE01000005.1, on the reverse strand, counting down.
TTACCGCTGCCGGATCAAAATCGCCGACTAACGCAATGATCGTCGTATCAGGGCGATAGTGAGCTTTGTGAAAGTCCACTAGATCTTGACGTGCGATCGCACTCAAACTTGCTTCCGTTGGAAAAGAATGAAAGGGATGATTTTCAGGATAAATCGTTTGCTGAAAGACTTGCCGCGCCACGTATTGGGGGTTATCCATCTGCACTTTCAACGCAGTGATTGCTCGTTGCCGACTCAGTTCCAGTTCCTGTTCTGGAAACGATGCATTTTGCGTTACATCTGCCATTGTTTGAATCAATATCGGCAGGTGCTCAATCAAGGCACTTCCATTCATCAACACACTTTCGCGATTGGCGCTAATTTCAAAACTGATCCCGCGATCGTCTAGCGTTTTCGCTAGCGTTAGCGCATCTTTTGTGGTTGTGCCATTCGTGAGATTATCTGCTGTGAGTTTTGCCAGACCTGATTTTTCTGCCCGATCAAACTCCTGACCCGCCAACACATGAGCGCTCAGAGACACTGTTGGAGTGCTTGGGTCTCTCAGCAACAGAACCCGCAACCCATTTGGCAACACAACCTTTTCAGGTAGGGCTTGGGCGGGTTGATTTGGCGCTTTTGCTATAGCTGGAAGGTATTTTGCAACTAGAGACGGAGCAACAGGCGGGCCTGCATTAAACTGCTCGACCGTTTGTCCTGTCGTTTGACCAGGGCTTGCCGTGCCGCCTGCTGTTTTATCGAATGTACTTGGCTCAAAGTAGCCCAGCGTCAGCTTCTCAGGGGTAAAATATGCTTTGGCAACTCGCTGAATATCTGCCGCAGAAACGGTCTCGATCGCCGCTAACAGCCGATCGGTGCGCTGGTAATCTCCGGTCGTGGTCTGGTCATCGCCAAGCTGAAAGGCTTGACTGGTAACATCGCGGTTTCGGAGCAGAATGTACGATCGCAACTGAGTTTTCGCGCGCTGCAATTCTTCTGGTGTCACTCCTTTGCTACGAATATCTGCCAAAACCGATTCGACCGCTTGGCTTAGCTTGGTCAAAGTTTGCTCTGGCGCGGCGGTGGCAGAAAGGTGATACCAGCCGTCGGAAATCATGGTGGCGGCATACCCGCTAAAGTCGCTGGCAAGTCCGCCTTCGACCAAGGTTTGATAAAAGCGAGAGCTACGCCCCTGAGTTAAAACTGAATCGAGAACATTGATGGCAGGAACATCGGCATGCTTGGCAGCGGGCAGGGGGTAAACGGCTTGCATCAAAAAGGCACTACCCGGTTCGCGAAGAACGATCGGCGACTTCACAGGATTCTGAGGCGCGTTGTTTGGACTGTTCGCTTTTTGTGCCTCGGATGCTCTTTGAGGGATCTGTGCTTGAGCCATTGGTGTATCGGTCGCCGCTTGAGCCGCTCTACCGCGATTCGGCACTTTTCCAAACAGGTCTTCAACTGCCTTTAAAGTCGGTTCGGTTTGGAAGTCACCAACAATCAGCAGCGTTGCATTATTAGGGCTGTAATAGTTTTGGTAATAAGAGCGAATTTGCTCGATCGTAAATTTTTCCACATCAGCTTTCGTTCCGCCGACGGGTAACCCATAGGGAGAAGTTGGCATTGCAGCTTTCATCACCGCGCGACTGAGGCGATAACTTGGACTATTTTCATAGCCTTGCAATTCAGAAATTACGACGCGATTTTCGCTCTTCAGGGCGTCTGCCGTCATCAGTGCGCCTTGCATCCGATCGGCTTCGAGGGCGAGGAGCGATCGCAGCTTATCACGCTCGACTGTTCCGAAATATGCCGTTTGGTCATAGCTTGTGAATGCATTGGATTGACTGCCCAGCGCGTTAAACAATCGACCAAACTGAATCGGGCGATCTTGGGTGCCTTTAAACATTAAGTGTTCAAGCTGGTGAGCGATGCCATTGACACCGCGAGCCTCGTCACGCGATCCCAGGCGATACCAAACTTGCACAGTGACAACAGGCGCAGTGGGTACTTCTTTCGTTAAAACCGTGAGTCCATTCTCAAGCACGGTCTTGCGGACTGATTGGGTGGTTAATGGTGTTGCAGGAACTTCGACAGCATTTGCAGCTTCTAAGAGCGGAACTTCTCCTGTCAAAAGCGCGGTACTGAGACAGAGGGCAAACAGTAGGCTAGGCAGACGATATCGCCGTAAAAAAGTCAGAAAAGACATAAGACGATGAAACACCTTTCAAGAGAGGATTGGAATCTTCGCTTTGAAGACCCTCGACGAGTGTAGGTTCTACTGTAGCGCCTCTTTATGGGCTTTTAACAGCCGCTACGCCTCTTAATCGAGGTACAAGATATCATCCTCGCAAAGGTGATATGGAATCCAATATTCTGGATGACCGTTGTTTTGAATCACTTCATCAAAAATTTTGAGGAGCCAGTCTTCAAAAGAGTTGGCAATAATGTGTTCTGCTTGCCACTCTTCAAACGAACAGTCATGTTCACTGTCGAGTACTTTGTACTCTGAATCAACAGAACTTGTGAGGTCAAAACTGCAAAAATCACCTGTACCTATGTAGCCTAAATAACAAAAAGCAATATATTTTTTCTCACCATCCTCCTCCTCAACGTAAACCTTATCTTGAAACTGATTAAATGGAATAATTGAGCTTGTGCTTTGAATCAGAATTCCGCTATCAGCATACCAGGATGTCGTAGTCTGAGTATTCTCAAATCTCGGCTGATCGCTGCAAAAAATATTGGCTCCGTTGCTGAATTTCAAAAACTTTTTGTAGCTATCAGGCAAAATGAAGCCAAGCTCTTCTTCACAGCGCTGGATTTCAGCTTGACTAGCAGGAGGGTTGAATTTGAATCCTAATTCAATGTCTTGAGCGTTTAATATTTGTTGTGCCTGCTCAACTTTTTGTGGAAGCCAATTATACATAAGTTATCCAAGTAACCATCCCGATTGTAGGTTGGATGTAGGTTGGAAAATAGTTGAAAACTTACCAGTCTAAATTGCTAAAACTAGTCTTCACGCAATACAAATCTTCCGTAGTTTAGGGTGGCAATTTACACCAAAGGAGAATGTTCGATTTGACAATAGGGACGGCTATAACTAAGTGGTGATTCTAAAGCATGTCTCTCAAGCAGTTCCGGATCGCTCATGACACGATGAGTATCACCATCGTATACAACTTGTCCTTCGCTCAGAACAATGGTGCGATCGCACAACTCCACCGCTAGATCTAAATCATGAGTGGCAATCAGTTGGGTCAGAGGCAATGCATCTAATAACTCAATTAATCGACGGCGCGATCGCGGATCGAGTTGGGCGGAGGGTTCATCCAAGACAAGCACCTGTGGCTGCATCGCTAAAACTCCTGCGATCGCCACTCGTTTTTTCTCGCCGCCAGATAGCCCAGTGGCATTGCGAGCGCCATAGAGATCTGGCTCAAGCTCCACCGATTTGAGAGCATGAGCAACGCGGTGATCTAATTCTGCACCTCTAATGCCTTGATTTAGCAATCCAAACGCTACGTCTTCCCAAACCGTCGGCATAAAAATCTGATCGTCAGGATTTTGAAACACCAGCCCCACAAAGTTGCGAATCTGCTTCAAATTTCGAGGTTCAACGCTCAATTCACCGACAATCACTTCGCCAACCTGGGGTGCAATTAAGCCATTAAAATGCATCAATAGCGTTGATTTTCCTGAGCCGTTTGCACCTACCAACGCGACTCGCTCAGTCGCTCGGATCGACAGACTTACCGAGTTGAGAGCTTTGATGCCGTCGGGGTAGCAATAGCTGAGATTGTAAATTGTGATTGGATTGTGATGCATGAATTACAGATAAATCGCTTGACCAATCAGCAAAATAACAGCAGTGAACGTGAGCGCAGCAACATCAAGACTTGATGATTTGGTCAGGTCTGCAAGGGGCGGCAATCCTGAATAGCCCCGTGCCAGCATGGCTTGATGCACGCGATCGCCCCGTTCATAGGTTCGGATAAACAAAGAGCCAATCATATTGCCAATCACGGTACGCTGCCGCCGGGGATCGCTCATCAAGTTGCGCGATCGCGCTGCTCTCTGCATAGAATTAAATTCATCAATCAACACATAAATGTAGCGATACATCGATGAAAAAATGGCGACTAATAGCGGCGGCGTCTTCAGTTCAGCTAACGCATGGAGCAATGCTGTAATGGGCGTTGTGAGAATGAGAATATTCACAGTTAGAAGCGATAAAAATGCTTTTAAGGTAACGCTACCCAAAACGGTAACACCTTCAGTTGTAATCTGTATCCATCCCCAGTGGAACAACACATCTCCGCCCTGACGAAACAACGTGCCGATGAGCACAACACCCACAAAAATAAGTTCGACTGCTACTCGCTTTAGCAAAGGCAGGCAAGGCACCCGACTGACTAAAATCAGCAGTGCGATCGCGCCTCCATAGGTTGCCCAAGTCCACCAGCGCCCGTTTGGAGTAAGGGCAATTGCAAAAACCAGCAGCAGCACACACAAAAGACGCGATCGCGCCGTCAACCTCGCCCAAACTGTGTTTGTCTGACGTTCGGTCGCGAGGTGGGCGGCTCCAAGATGTAAAAGCATTCGGAACTGAGCAGTAGGTTAAGTAGACAGAATAAGATGTAAAACAAAACAGATCACTTGGAAATCATCAGGCGGAATTCTAAATTCCATCAGTCTGCGCGTTCAAAGTTACATCTCATCGCCTCGTTCGTGTTTGTTGCGAATCAACACTTTTCCTGCTCCCCAAGCTAGCCCAAATGCAGCCAACGTACCCACTAGCCCTGCGATCGGGGTTGCCACCTGTTCTGGCACACCCCGCACGGCATACTCATCAAATAGCTGATAAAACGGCAGCCTGTGGGTGATCGGATCTTCCACCGCTCTCTCATCAAACCCTTGATCTTGCGACACGCGATCGAGACCGTCTGGATCGCCGCTTGCAAAAGGTGACACAAACACCGCAATCAACAGAGAAATTCCTAATCCCGTCAGGACAAACGCCCGATTTCTAGTTCTGGAAGCATCACTCATAGCCAACTTTTCCTTTTTTAACGAACGATAGGCAAGGCAGATTTGTGGCACAACTCTAACGCGCTGAATAGGAGCGCGACTTATCTGCTATGGCATGGCGGGGCGGTCTGTGAAACATGTCTGGACGGGTGCGCCAAATGTAGCTTAGGGCAGCCACCGTGATGATCGCTTCTCCGATGCCGATCATGAAGTGCCAAAATGCCATCGCTGATATTGCTACCGCAAGCGGAACCGTGCCCGAAATAGCAAGCTGAATGGCACAGACAATGGCTGAGACAAAAACGCTCATCCACGCTGCGATCGCGGCTCCTACCAAGACACCCCGCAGCGAGTCTTGCCCCAGCACTGAGCGAATTACTTTATAGAGATAATATCCGCCAAACGTGCCAATCAGCCCCATGTTCACAATGTTGGCTCCCAGCACCGTCAAGCCGCCATCTTGGAACAAGAGGGTTTGCACTACAAAAACCACTGCCATTACCAGTGATCCCGCCCACGGTCCTAACAAGGCTCCTGCCAACGTGCCGCCCAGCAAGTGCCCCGACGTACCGCCCGGAATGGGAAAATTAATCATCTGTGCGGCAAAAATAAATGCAGCACACACCCCCATCAGCGGAACGGCGCGTTCTTGGTAGGTCGCTTGGACACGCTGAAGACTAATGCCAATCAGCGCGATCGCCAGAATCCAAGTAACTAGAATGACAGGCAAGCTCAGAAAGCCATCGGGAATGTGCAAGGCTAGCTGAGGCTGAAACAGGGAAGATATTGCGAACATGGGTAAATTCCTTTGGCTGTCGCTCGTGATGCAGAGCAGTGTCTTTTCCTAACGTCAGTAAAGCTACCTAGATTGCCGAATTCAATCCCCCAAGGGGGCATTAGAGTAGGAACTTAAGTGTGAATTAACGATTGTTGCAAAAGTTTTTAGACGGACTCTAGACGGAACGCCCTTGCATAAGCTAAAGTGAGGAATTGTGAGTTTTAACGCCCTTTATGAAAGCGCAAGAAATCATCCGCTCGATCGAAGCGGAGCAAATGAAGTCAGATCTGCCGAATATCCAGATTGGCGATACCGTCAAAGTTGGCGTGATCATTCAAGAGGGCGAGAAAGAGCGCACCCAGCCCTATGAAGGCGTTGTGATCGCCATGGCAAGTGCTGGCATTTCCAAAACCATCACCGTCCGTAAGACCTTTCAAGGCGTCGGCGTAGAGCGGGTTTTCCTCGTTCATTCCCCTCGCATCGAGACCATCAAGATCTTGCGTCGCTCAAGAGTGCGCCGGGCAAAGCTCTACTACTTACGCGATCGTATCGGTAAGGCAACCCGCCTGAAGCAGCGCTTCGATCGCGCCCTCACCTAAGCTCAAGCGATCAGGGCTAGAAGACGCCTGCGGCAATACTCCGCAGGAAAACCCATAACCCAGACCTTGCGATTCCAAGACCTGTTAGACTATACAAATAGCAAAGAACAGATAGTAAAGATTAAGCATTCAGAGTCATTCGGCTCACGCGCTCTTAGTTCAGTTGGTAGAACGCAGGTCTCCAAAACCTGATGTCGGGGGTTCAAGTCCTCCAGGGCGCGCTGAATACTCTGAATTTGTCTTGGCTATTGCATCTCGGTGCAGCTTGAGTCGCTGATCAACTCATAGCTTGGGGGCACACTCCGCCGTTCGTATGAGATTGTGTCCTCTTTTAGCTGAGAATTGCGGATTAGCCTAAAATAAAGGTTTCCGATCATCTATCGGATTTCACCCGCTCAGATGGCTCGCTAACGTGAGTCTCTGATTTACCCGACATGATGGAGCGCTGAACACTGTGGCAAAAAAAGAAGAAGCGTCTATCCAAGAGCAAAACACTGGATTTAACCCAAGCTCGTTTATCGACGGAACCAAGGAAGAACTCAGCAAGGTGGTTTGGCCTAGCCGTCAGCAACTCATCAGCGAATCCGTCGCTGTGATCTTGATGGTTACGCTGTCAGCAACCCTGATTTACTTGGTTGACCAGTTGTTTCAGTGGGGACAAGGGAAGGTGTTTGGATGACCTATACCTCAGACGAAACGCAGTTTGACGATCGCTCCGACGATAGCCCAGACGATCTTCAGCCAGGCAAGGCGCGGTGGTATGCCGTGCAGGTCGCGTCGGGCTGCGAAAAGCGTGTTAAAGCCAACCTAGAGCAGCGTATTGATACCCTCGACGTTGCCAATCGAATTTTGGAAGTTCAGATTCCTGAAACTCCCATCCTCAGACATCAAAAAGATGGACGCTCGAAGGAAGCCGCCGAGAAAGTATTTCCAGGCTACGTCTTGATCCGGATGTTAATGGATGATGAGAGTTGGCAGGTCGTCAAGAACACTCCCAACGTGATCAACTTCGTCGGCGCAGAGCAAAAGCGGCGCTATGGGCGCGGGCGGGGTCACGTCAAACCAATGCCCTTGGGACACTCAGAAGTGGAACGCATCTTCAAGCAGTCTCAAGAGCAGGAGCCAGTCAGAAAAATTGATCTGGCAGCAGGCGACAAGATCACAGTGCTTTCAGGTCCGTTTAAGGAATTTGAAGGCGAAGTCATCGAAGTTAGCCCAGAGCGCAGTAAACTCAAGGCGCTGCTTTCAATCTTCGGGCGAGATACGCCAGTAGAACTGGAAGTCAACCAAGTTGAGAAGATCTAATCGATAGAGAGTAACCGATGGCTAAAAAAATCACCGCCGTGATTAAGCTGGCGATTAACGCTGGCAAAGCAAACCCTGCGCCGCCGATCGGTCCTGCCCTCGGTCAGCATGGGGTCAACATCATGATGTTCTGCAAGGAATATAACGCCAGAACTGCGGATCAAGCAGGAATGGTGGTTCCGGTAGAAATCTCGGTGTACGAAGACCGGAGTTTTACGTTTATCTTGAAAACGCCTCCGGCATCGAAGTTGATTGCTCAAGCCGCAGGAATTTCCACAGGTTCTGGCGAACCGAACAAAAAGAAAGTCGGCAGTATTAGCCGCGCTCAGCTTGAGGACATCGCCAAAACTAAAATGCCTGACCTTAATGCGAATGACATTGAAGCTGCCATGAAAATTATTGAAGGAACCGCCCGGAATATGGGTGTAACTGTCAAGTAATTCACCGCCCACATTATTTATTGGGGGAGAGGACTTCCTCGCTATGACCCCAGGAGAAAGCAATGCCAAAAGTATCAAAGCGATTGAAAGAATTGCTGGCAAAGGTAGAAGATCGTCCTTACGAGCCTTTGGAAGCGCTAAATTTGTTGAAAGAGACCGCGACCGCAAAATTTCCTGAATCGGCTGAAGCCCATATTCGCTTGGGCATCGATCCAAAATATACCGATCAGCAGCTTAGAACGACGGTTGCCTTGCCCAAAGGCACAGGTCAAGATGTTCGGGTTGCGGTGATTGCTCGGGGCGAAAAGGTGGCTGAAGCAACGAGTGCAGGGGCTAATCTGGCGGGTTCTGAAGAACTGATCGAGGACATCGCCAAAGGCATGATGGATTTTGATCTGCTGATTGCCACGCCCGATATGATGCCGCAAGTGGCAAAACTGGGTCGGGTTTTGGGGCCTCGTGGGTTGATGCCGTCTCCTAAGGGCGGTACAGTTACGTTTGATTTGCCGCAAGCGATCGCAGAGTTCAAAGCTGGAAAGCTCGAATTTCGGGCAGACCGGACGGGGATTGTTCACGTCATGTTTGGCAAAGCGGGGTTTTCGGCACAAGATTTGCTGGTCAACCTCAAAGCTCTGCAAGAAACTGTCGATCGTAACCGTCCTTCTGGTGCAAAGGGTCGCTATTGGCGTACGATATATGTGTCTTCAACGATGGGTCCGTCGATCCAGGTGGATGTAAATGCTCTGCGCGACCTCAAGCTTGAGGCAGCCTAACCCGTTTTAGAGGCACACTATCGAAGCATTTTGCTCTAACTAAATATTCCAAACCAAAGATAGCAGGGGCTTTAGGCTTAATGTCCTGCCGAGGTTTGATTTCTCGTCTGCCGCTTTGCAACGGCACGTAGAAATTAAGCGACCTCGGTTTACCCAAATCGAGGTTTTTTGTTTGGAATGTGAGGGCAATTTTTGTCTCACAAATCCCCAGTTTAAGGAGGTGAAAACGAATGGGAAAAACGCTGCAAGACAAGAAAAACGCTGTTGCGGAAATTCAACAGTCGCTCAGTACTGCTCAGTTAATGTTCATCGTTAATTACAGTGGGCTGACGGTTGCTGAAATTTCTGACTTGCGAAATCGGCTTCGCCCAAAGGGTGCGGTTTGCACCGTGTCGAAAAATACCCTGATGAATATTGCGATTCAGGGCGATGAGCGATGGCAGCCTGTTAGCGAAATCCTCAAAGGCGACTCTGCTTTTGTGATTGTTCAAGATGATCTTGGTGGGGCGATTAAGGCCTACCAAGAATTTCAGAAGGTCACTAAAAAGACTGAGATGCGCGGCGGCGTTATGGAAGGCAAGCTGCTGAAAGAGGCAGACTTGAAAGCGATCGCTGATCTCCCTTCTAAAGAGCAACTCATTGCCCAAATTGCTGGCGCAATTAATGGTGTGGCAACTCAGTTGGCAGTTGGCATCAACGAAGTGCCGTCTGGTTTGGCTCGTGCTATCCAGCAAATTTCCGAGAAGGAAGAGGCGGCTTAATCGGCTGCTACGGTTCGATTTCACTCATTATTTTCAAGGAGTTAACTCATGTCTGCTGTTACTGATGAAATTGTAGAAAAGTTAAAGGGGTTGTCCCTTTTGGAAGCTTCTGAACTCGTCAAGCAAATTGAAGAGACGTTTGGCGTTAGCGCGGCGGCTCCGGCGGGGGGCATGATGATGATGGCTCCGGGCGCAGGCGGCGGGGCAGTGGCGGAAGAAGTTGAAGAAAAGACCGAGTTTGACGCGATTTTGGAAGAAGTTCCGGCTGATAAGAAGATTGCAATTCTTAAAGTCGTTCGGACGATTACTGGATTGGGTCTGAAAGAAGCCAAAGACCTTGTAGAAGCTGCTCCTAAAGCCATCAAAGAAGGTGCAGCAAAGGCTGAAGCTGAAGACATCAAGAAACAGATTGAGGAAGCTGGCGGTAAGGTTTCGATCAAGTAAGCCAAACCAGCCTACCTGTTTTGATACGTATCGGAGTCACGATCTAAACCTACGATCGCGGCTCCTTTTTTGTGAACTTGGATTTATTTCTGATTGGGGAAGTGATAATTATTTCGACTCATTCAAAAGTTGCTTTCTGCCCTGTTGGGAGTGAGTAATAACTATTGTGAGGCGCGTTTCTTTCAGCGTTACCCAGATTGGGGATCATAGACGGAATAGTTCAGCCCAATAGAAACGGGAAAATAACCATAACAGTGGTACACAATGATAAAACCTAATCACTCGGTTGGAGCAGACGGGTCAAAGTCTTATGATTTCGTTTTGGTGTTACTGGTCGCTGCTGAACCCAGTTGTTATTAGACTTTGGTTATCAATAAGGCGGTACACTTGTCAATTTTTGAGGTAGCAATTAGAGTTGGATTTGTGTCGGCTTGCACAGTTGAGCAGAGGTATAAATGTCAAAGTCTCAATACGTTTTTACTGATTCTCAATATGTCAAAGAACTTGAACGACTTCAGGCAATTGAGCAAGTCTTTGATCTAGCAAGCCGCAAGCGGATTCAAGCAACCGGAATTACAGTAGATTGGCGTTGCCTTGAAGTTGGAGCAGGAGCAGGGTCGGTCGCGCAGTGGATGGCAGCAGTTGTTGGAGAAAATGGCAAAGTTGTTGCTGTTGATTTAGATACTCGTTTTGTCGCGAATATTCAATTACCTAACGTTGAGGTTTTGGAAGCTGACATTCGGCATCTTTCGCTTGAAAATCGCTCTTTTGATCTTGTTCATGCCCGTTATGTTCTCATCCACATTCCAGACTTCCAAGTAGCGTTGGCAAGAATGTTAGATTTGCTCAAGCCGGGTGGATGGATCGTCATTGAGGAGCCTGATTTCTCAGCGGCAAGAGCGATCACTGGCGAGGAAAGGGCTTGTGACTCGGTGAATCGAGTGAATCGAGCTATTTTGCAGATGTTTGCAGATAGAAACATGGATTATGCATTGGGTGTTAAATTGCCTGCAACATTTCAAACGCTCGGCTTACGGCAGCTATCTGTGGAAAATGATGTTCCCCTATCCAATGGTGGTTCAGGCATAGCAACAGTGATGAAGATGTCTACCGTGCAACTTGCAGAAAAATATATTGCCACAGGCGAAGCAACCCAAGACGATATTGAGCAGTATTGTCTATTCTCAGAAGATCGAAATGCCTGGGCAATTTACTATGCAACGGTGGGGGTTACAGCCCAAACAGCCGCATCATAATTCTGCTGCACGCCCATCCTATAAAGATACTTGGCTGAGTGGCAAAGGTTGTCTGCGTCTGCAAAGTTTCTTGACCTTAATCGTTGTGTTGCTCACATTGGAAGTTATAGCAGTAGAAAAATTGCACTTTGGGGATGGGCGCGATCGCGGCTTCACTCAACTCCCCAGAAACGCGCCGCACCGCCCTAAGATTTTGCAAAAGAGCAAACCCCTCAGAATGGATCAAGCCGTTAGTTGGAGGTTAGGCTAAATCGCTTTGTTAACCTGAAAGAGTGAGTTAAGGAAAAACATATGCAAGGCTCTCAACAGGGTTCTTCTCAGAACAAGGTGTGGCAAAGTGCGGTCATCATTTCGATTTTGGCAGCAATTATTATCAATGCCCTTTCCAACTTCTTTCCGATCAGTGGACAAAACATTGGAGAAATTTCCAACACGATTTTTGCCCCTGTTTTGATCACCCCCGCAAATTATGCCTTCGCTATTTGGGGCTTGATTTACATTGGGCTGATTGCTTTTGGTATTTATCAGGCGTCTCCGGCGCAGCGAGATAACGCCCGTTTAGAGAAAGTGCGCGCTCCGATTGTGGCAGCTTGTGTGTTTCAAATGGTTTGGGTGTTTCTTTTTACCGCTCAACAGTTTTGGCTATCTGTGGTGCTAATGTTCGGCATTCTCTTAAGCCTGATTGCTGCCTATGGGTGGAGCCGGATGGAGTCTTCCGAGCTTCGCGGGGCAAATCGGGTAGCTCAAGACGAGAAAATCTTTAGTCAAATTCCAATCAGTCTTTACCTTGGATGGATCAGTGTAGCATCGATCGTGAACGTGGCATCAGCCCTATATATCTCAGGTTGGGATGGTTGGGGCATTGCTCCTGTCGTGTGGACAGGGGTGATGCTTGCGATCGCAGCCGCCATGACAACCATCATCACGATTCAATTTCAGGATGCAGCCTTTGGCTTTGTGATCGTTTGGGCACTGATTGCGATCGCAGTGCGGCAGTCGGGTCAGTTGGCGCTTTCTGCCACAGCGTTTGGACTGGCAATCGCCCTACTGCTACTCATCGGGTTCACGCAGTATAAGTCTAAGCAGTACAAATCTGGCGATCTCTAAGTCATCCAACCTTGCCGCCGCCCATCAGATACAGCAATGCCATCCGCACGGCAACACCGCTTGTGACCTGCTGTGAAATCAAACTAAATTCCGGGTCATCCATCAGATCCGAACTAATTTCTACACCCCGATTGACAGGTCCTGGATGCAAAACCTTGACGCCCGGTTGACACTGCCGCAAGCGATCGCGGGTAATGCCAAACTGCTGATGATATTCTCGCAAACTGGGCAAGAGATGATCGGTCATTCGCTCTGTTTGCAAGCGCAACGTCATCACAAAATCGGCATCTGTCAGCGCTGGATCGAGCGACCAATGGACAACGAGCTTTCGAGGCAGCCCATCTTCTGTTACAAAATCGGCAAACTCTTTGGGTAACAGCGTTGGCGGCGCGGCTAAATGCACCTCGGCTCCGCTTGCGGTAAGGCTCCAAATGTTGGATCGTGCGACTCGTGAATGCAGAATGTCGCCCACGATCGCAATTTTTCTCCCCTGCAACAGCCCTAACCGAGGAGTATTTGCATCGAGCAGCGAACAGATGGTAAACAAGTCGAGCAAGCCCTGGGACGGATGCTCGTGCTGCCCATCGCCAGCATTGAGAACCCCAACTTTGACGCCCAAACGATCCATCTCATCTGCGATCGCACGGGGCACTCCCGCTTCTTTATGGCGAATCACCATCATATCGGTTCCCATCGCCAAATAGGTTTTTGCCGTATCGAGAATGGTTTCTCCCTTCGTCAGCGATGATGAGCCGGGCGCAAAGTTTAGCGTGTCTGCCGAGAGCCGTTTTGCGGCAAGCTCAAAGCTACTGCGCGTCCGCGTAGAGGGTTCAAAAAACAGATTCGCCACGACCTGCCCCTGAAGGGTTGGCACCTTCTTAGTACGGCGCGACAGCACTTCGCGAAAACTACTCGCCGTTTGCAAAACGGTATCGTATTCCTCTGGCGTAAAATCTGCGAGCGACAAAACGTGGTGACGAGTCCAAGCCATAACTCCAAGTCATACCCAAACGGCATGAGGATCTTCTGATTATTCATATCGCAAAACGCTCCCCTTCACACGCGGGCTTGCTTCAAGCTCGAAAAAGCTTCAGAGCCTGAGCACAGGGCAGAAAGGCTCCACCCCATCGGTTCTGCTGTGCCATCCGGTTCTAAATCTGTTGCTAAGGTAGACGTTCTGATGCAATTTTGATCCGGCGATCGTCCGCGCGGTACCCCGGTAAAATGTCCCCTATCTCCTCCCCCTCGTCTATCCTAGAAGAACGTGTCTAGAAGAACGTGCTTTGTCGCCCAGGTGAGAATTGATGGTCGGATCGCTCGAGCAAATTACCCAAAACCTTGCCGCCCTCGATCGCACAGTAGAGGAACTGCAAGAAAAGTTTCATAGCGCCTATGCCAGCTATCTAAAGACGTTGGGACAGGTCACTCGCCAGCAGCTAATCTTGTCGTGCCACCATATTTGCACCGAAGGCTATCCTCAAGCCTTTCTTGCCCTATCGCTCAGCCACCGCCAACAACTTCAAGCTGCCCTGCGCGACTTGGCAAAGCAGTCAGAACATGACTTGCTCGACACGCTCACCCTAGCCGACGAAGAAACCGAGATTCAAGACGACGACACCTTGAATGAACTCGACGAAGAGCTAGAGTTTACCTTGAGCGATGACGACCTTGAGCTACTGAGCCATGACGCTGAGATCGAAGAGTTGGAGTTGGAGGATGAAAACGAACTAGAAGCCCTGTTGTCGAAAGCTATTTCCTCTTCGACCGAGCAACCGCCGCTAACGCCGATCGATCTGCTCGGTCAGTGGCAATCTACGGTAGAGCGATCGATCGTGAGAACGCTGCAAATCACCTCTCAAGCTGCCAATCAACTTTTGCAACAGCACGAGATTTTGCCAAAACAAGTTCCCCCGCCGATTTTAGAAGCGGCGGCTAAAGCCAAAGGCAACGAGCCATCGTCTGGGCATCCTAATTTGCTGAATTTATTGATTGATGCCAGCGAAAAATCGATGCGATCGAAAAAGCCCGATCCTGCGTCTATGGTGCATGTGATCGCGGTAAATTTGCGTTTGGCAGAAATTGAGTTTAACGATATGAGTGTGACAAGCGATCGCGCCAAACTCCGCGCTCTGAGAAAACAATTTCAATCGTTGGCGCAGCAGTATCGCAAGAAACAGCGAGATTATGCGATCGCAGAAGCGCGCCTTGCGTGGAAATCTACCTGGGTTAACGAGTGAGCAATGAGGAGAGTAGCCCCACACCGTAGCAGACAGAACGATGGCAGACAAGGCATGATAGGGGAGCTACGCCCTGCTCTTTTAGACGCAGCTAGGCACAAGGCTTCTGGACACAAAGGATAGACACATGGCAGAAAGTCAGGGAATTAGAATTGCCGCGATCGGGGACATTCACGACCGATGGGAGTCGGAAGATGAAGCCGCCCTGGAGTATCTAGGCGTTGATCTTGCCCTGTTTGTTGGTGATTTTGGCAACGAATCGGTCGAGGTTGTGCGACAAATCGCTAATATTAATATTCCGAAAGCGGCGATTATGGGCAACCACGATGCCTGGTATAACGCAACCGATTGGGGCATTAGCAAATGTCCCTACGATCGTATGAAAGAAGATCGAGTGCAGCAGCAGCTAGATCTTTTGGGAGACGCCCATGTGGGGTTTGGAAAGCTCGATTTTCCAGAGTTGAATCTCAGCGTTGTAGGCAGTCGCCCATTTAGCTGGGGCGGGTCGAGTTGGAAGAACAATCGCTTTTACCGAGAGCGTTTTGGCGTGCAGAGCTTTGAAGAATCGGCAGAGCGCATTGTGAGCGCGGCAAGCGCTACGCAGTGTGACACACTGCTATTTATTGGACATAACGGACCACTCGGCATGGGCGAGGGAGCCGAAGATCCCTGTGGTAAAGACTGGCAACCGATCGGCGGCGATCATGGTGATCCAGATTTCGCAGCCGCGATCGCACAGACTCGGCAACTGGGCAAAACCATTCCCTTTGCCACCTTTGGGCACATGCATCACACCCTGCGCCACACCAAAGAGCAAACCCGCCGTGCTATTCATGTCGATCACGCCGGAACGGTTTATCTCAATGCTGCGAATGTGCCGAGAATTGTAGAACGAAACGGCGATCGCTTCCGCAATTTCTCGATTGTCACGTTGCACCAGGGTCTGGTCTCTCAGGCATCGTTGCTGTGGCTCAACCGAGACTTTGAAGTTGCCTCAGAGCAAGTACTCTACCAGGCTCCGCGCCTGAAATTCGTCGAAAACGCTCCGACGCTGCGTGCCAGCCATCGCAAATAGCACGCAAGTAGCAAACAACCGTCTTGTACCAAATTGATTTTTTACTACGACCGATCCTCGACCCCCCTGCCTACGGCATCCTCCCTTGGTCAGGAGGGGCTTTCCGGCTCCTCTCCTTAGTGACGGCAGGGGTTGGGGGAGGTCGCACGTCTGTAGCATTTACAGATTAATTTGGTATTGGTTAGCGTCTAACTAAGCTAATATAATGTTTGTCTCTGGGAGAGGTGGCAGAGTGGTCGATCGCGTTCGACTTGAAATCGAATGAACCGAAAGGTTCCGAGGGTTCGAATCCCTCCCTCTCCGTTAATAACGCTTACTTATACAAATCGAAAGAAGATCGGAAGCAATATTCGGTCTGCTGTTTCCGTTTTGGTCAACGGGCTGTGTACCATGATGAATTAGGCAACACACACAGCAGGAACCAAGCATGACCGCCGTTACTTCAAATTCGCCCTCTACCGCGCCTGCCTTCTGCGAGGGGATTCAATATTTTAGCGATCGCATCCCCGGCTTTGAGACCTATGGCAAGATTAGTGCGATCGCAGATGGAGCACGTGCGATCGCCGATCCGCACGATGCCAACGCCGCCTACCAAACACTGCTCACCGCCGATGCTCTCCGCTACTTGATCGTGCAGATGACCGCCAGCAAAGCGTCTGGTCACCCCGGTGGGTTTGCCAGCCAAGCCGAAGCCTACGCCGCGTTTGTGATGCTGGGTCACAAAAATATTCTCACCGAAGTCGGGCATCACGCCCCCGGCTTTTACTGCGCCATGTTTTTAGACCGATCGCTAGAAGCCATGGGCATCGAAACCGTACAGCACCTGCGCGATCGCTTCCGCGAAAAACACGGGCTACTTGGTCACCTCTCCGGCTTCATTCCGGGCATTCTCGCCCCCGCCGGGCCGTTAGGACAGGGACAACACTTCGCCATGTCTGCCGCATTTTTGCACCGCGAGACCCTGTTTCCCTTCACGATCGGCGATGGGGGCTTGGGCGAACCCTACATCATGAGTTCGATGGCGCACTTCAACACGGCGTTTCCAACGGTCACCAATTTTCTACCAGTGCTGGTATGGAATGGCTATTCGCAAGAGCATCACAGCATGGTCTCGCTCAAATCTAACGAGGAAATGATTGCCTACTGGAAAGGCAATGGGTTTGAGCAAGTGGTGTTGGTAGATGCCAAAGACTTCGACGACCAAAACCAGCCGGGTGCGTATGCCGATAACACGCTCTTCTCGCTAGAGCGGCGCATCGAGTTTGCAAAAGCGGTGGTCTCGGCGGCAGACCAAGCTGCAAAATCTGCCCTAGGCGGAACGCTGACCGTCTTTATCATTAAGCAGCTAAAAGGTGCAGGCGTCCATGCTAGAGGCTCGAAGTCTCACAATTTGTATGCTCATCATAAGTTAGACCATAGCGACATTGTGGCAGCGCTGCAAAACCTTGCCTTGACTCCAGAGGCGTGGGCATTGGTGCGATCGAACTGTGAGCGGGCAGGCGGTGGGTCTGCCAGTAAAACGGTCGTGACAGAATCGGTGCTGCCTTTGCCTGATCTCGGTCAGTTGCCGTTAGAAGAATATGAAGTGGGCGGCGAGGCAAAGGTTTCTACCACGGCGATGGGGCGATTAGTTGGGCATGTCGGCGGGCGCGATCGCAACTTCCTGGTCACCAACGCAGACGGAAATGAAGCCTCCGGCATTGCGAATATCAACCAAGCCCTCAAAATTATTCACCCCACCGAAGATCCGCTCTATTTCCAATCTCCCCAGGGTCAGGTTTATGAGCCGCTCAGTGAGGATGCCTGTGCTGGACTCGCTGCCGGGCTAGCGCTGATGGGATCTCGGACGCTGTGGTGTTCGTATGAATCGTTTGCGATCAATGGCTTACCGATTTGGCAAACCGTCACCCAAGCCATGGCAGAACTGCGACGCCCAGCCCCTTCGACGATCACGCTCTTCACCGCAGGCGCTTTAGAGCAAGGGCGCAACGGCTGGACTCACCAACGCCCCGAAATCGAAGCTTACTTTGCGGCGATGATGCGAAACGGCAACGTTTTTCCGCTGTTTCCACCCGATGCAAATAGCATTCAGGCATGTTATGAGTGGGCATTGACGACGCAGAATAAGGGTGTTGTGATTACATCAAGCAAGTCGCCGTTGCCGATTCGGACGACCTTTGAGCAGACCAGACAGGGATTGAAAGAGGGCGCGATCGCACTCCAAGAACTGGCAGGTTCTCTACCTCAAACCATCGTATTTGCAGTGGTGGGAGATATGATTCTCGCTCCTGTCTTTGAAGCGGCAACCAATCTGCAAGGTCAAGGTTACTCGGTGCGGGTCGTCTCGGTTGTAAATCCGCGTCGGCTGTATCGCCCTCACGATGTCGCCTGGGATAGTTGCTCTGAGCCAGATGGCGACTTTGCTGATGATGCGACCTTTGAGCGATTGTTTAGTGGCGATGTCGTCATTGGCATTAGCGGCGGGGTCAGCGGCATGCTAGAGCCAGTGATGCTGCGAAGCACAGCCAAGCGAGATACGTTTGCGTGGAAACGAGGGGAAACGACCGCAACGCCGGGTGAATTGCTGGCAGTAAATGGCATTACGGCAGATGCGATCGTTAAGCGAGCATTGCAACTCGCGCAGTAATATCCGCAGTAATGTTTAGAGCCTTCATGCTTTAGGAGCCAGCCCTCACTCGCTCTTTGCCCAAAGCAGAGCAATCTAGCTAACCCTTTTGTTTCTCTCTCCTGCGGGATGGGGGCTAGGGGTGAGGGCGTCCGAGGCTATGTACGTCAGTTTGGGTGTCTAAAAGCGCTCTTCCTTCTTGATGCTTGGGCACTATAGCCAAGTCAGGCGGCGGGTTCTCAACAGTTCTCAACCATGGATAGCGAAGATAGAACCGAAGTTTCTGTATGTATTGGTACGTTCGACCGGGCTGGAATGCCGATCGCAATCACAAAACACCTGAGCGAGTTTGCCACGGTTGCGTTTCAAAGTATCACGCTCAATATGTTGCTCTCTCGGTGCTTTAACCTCGAACTGGCTGAGGTAACTTACATTCGCAATGAAGATGGCTCTACCATCAGAATTGAGCGTAACTTCAAAGGTTTCATTGGGTATTTAGAAGCCTCTAACAAAATAAATTAAGTCGTGTTGATTAAGCGTCACAAATCTTCATAAATGCGTCAGAATACAGAGAGTAGACCGCATTT
Organism: Myxacorys almedinensis A; assembly: GCF_010091945.1. GTDB lineage: Bacteria > Cyanobacteriota > Cyanobacteriia > Leptolyngbyales > Leptolyngbyaceae > Myxacorys > Myxacorys almedinensis. Next base: position 12,460 of record NZ_WVIE01000005.1, on the reverse strand, counting down.
GGGCAACGTCACCTCATGGCAGCATCAGACGATCGTAAGAAACGAATTATGGAGCATCTTGCTCGTAGCACCAACGGGTTCTCGCAACCGGCTGAGACTCGTTCTCCTGAGCGGAGACAGCGCATTCTAGATCACATTCGGCGAACCACAGGTCAGGGCTAAGGGCGGTTGGCAGTTGCTCCGATGCTTGGTAGGCGCGATTGGCGTTGCCAAGCTCCACCGGATCGCACCCCCACGAAAAAGCAGGAAGAAGAGATTCTTCCTGCCTGATCCATTGAGAACCTCTGAGATCCTCAACGGTTAAATTCTGCTGCTGATAAACGCAACCTACTTGCCGCCTGCGATCTGAGCCGCAACTTCCGCCGCAAAATCGCTCTCTTCTTTCTCAATGCCTTCGCCCAAAACAAAGCGCACAAAACGGCGAATCCGAATATTTTCGCCAAGTTGGGCAACGTGCTGCTTCACCAACTCATCTACCGTGATATTTGGGTCTTTAATGTATTGCTGATCCACCAGACTCATTTGCTTCAGGCGCTTGTCGATACGCCCCTGAACAATCTTTTCTTTCACGTTGTCTGGCTTACCCGCCAAATCATCTTTGCCCATCTCGATCGCTTTCTCTTTCTCAGCAATCTCCGCCGGAATATCTTCAATTCTGACGTACTCTACTTCTGCGCTTGCTGCAATCTGCATCGCAATACTACGGACGAGATCTTGAAACGCCTCGTTGCGAGCTACAAAGTCTGTTTGGCAATTGACTTCAACCAAAACGCCAATCCGCCCACCGATGTGAATATAGCTACCAACCAACCCTTCTGCGGCAGTTTTGCCCGCTTTTTTGTCTGCTGATGCAATGCCTTTTTTACGCAGCCAGTCGATCGACTTCTGCAAATCCCCGCCGTTTTCAGCGAGGGCTTTCTTGCAATCCATCATGCCTGCGCCAGTCTTATCGCGCAGTTGCTTTACGTCCTTTGCTGAGATGTCTGCCATATGTTTTTCCAGTGCGTTCAATTGCTAATCGCGTCAGGTCGCCAGAACAGACTGTGCTCTAGCCACCTATCTCAAACCCTTATGCGGTTGCAGGTGCAGTTTCGCCTTCACTTTCAGGCTCGGTCTCATCGTACTCGTACTCGTCTTCAGCGCCTTCGTAATCTTCGTACTCGTCTTCAGCTTCGAGTTGACCATGGCGACCTTCGTAGATCGCATCTGCCAACCGACCCACAATTAGCTTAATCGAGCGAATCGCATCATCGTTTGCTGGAATGGGAATATCAACCACATCAGGGTCGCAGTTGGTATCGAGCAAGGCTACGATCGGCAGATTTAGCTTGAGGCATTCCTGAACCGCGTTGTATTCCCGCCGCTGATCCACCATGACGATAACATCAGGAATCTTTCGCATCAGCTTGATGCCGCCCAAATACTTCTGAAGCTTCTCTAGCTCACGACGAAGAACAGCCGCTTCTTTCTTCGGCAGCAGATCCAGTCCACCTGTTTCCTCACGACGCTCTAAATCTTTGAGGCGATCGACGCGAGTTTTAATCGTTGCCCAGTTGGTAAGCATGCCACCTAACCAGCGTTGGTTGACATAATAGGCACCGCAGCGAGAGGCTTCTTGAGCAATGATCCCCGCCGCTTGGCGTTTGGTTCCGATAAATAGAAACTTTTTCCCTTGCTCGGAGGCAGTCCGCACATAATTGTAGGCGTTGTCCATCAACTGAGCGGTTTGCACCAAGTCGATGATGTGGACGCCGTTGCGAGCGGTGAAGATGTAGGGATTCATCTTGGGGTTCCATCTTCGGGTCTGATGACCAAAGTGAACGCCCGACTCAAGCAATTGAGCTAGTGAAACAACTGGCATTTTTTAGTTCCTTATTCGGGTTAATCCTCAATCCAGAAGTAGTTTAAAGGGTAAGGATTAGAGGGTTAGGGGATAAAAAAATCCGTGCCGCCCACTGACCACTGTCTACCGTTTAACCACCCGAAATCCTGGATGTGTGAATTTGACAACCTCTCTACGGTAACACAAGACCTTTATCCTTGAGTTATCTAATCTGTCTAAGAAAACGCTTTGCTACGGGTTTATCATGGCTCCTGCTAACCGATTTGCTTCGCGACATTTTCCCCGATCGCGCCCTCGTTTTAGGCGACGTCAATCTCTTTTTTTTCGGGTACTAACGACCTGGCATCGGCAAGGTGCCCTGTGGTGCTTGGGTCGGGTTTGGATGCGATTGAGCAAAGCGCTGATGGCACTCCTTCTATCAACGGTGCTCCCATCTACTTACGGCGCGGCGTGGGCAGCGTCAGACTTGGTGAGCACTCGCTATGCACCAACCGAGTTGAATTTTGCGATCGCGCTCCTTGGAATCATGGTTACTGCCATGGTTGCCATCCAATATCCCAAAGAGAGAATCGGGCAGTTACCGGGTTCAGCGTTGCTGGTTTTATTGAGCATTCATATTTTTTTCGGCTGGCTGTTGGGGGTTTATAACGCGGTTTGGTGGGTTTGGGTTGGAGTGATCAGTGGGTGTGGTGCGATCGCCAAGGTGCGATCGGTTGAACTAGGAATGATGGGGCTGCGATCCTTTATTTTGGCAGGCGTGGTGGCGATTGCCATGCTCGTTGCGTCCTTGGGGTTCTTCGCGAATATGCCACTTTTTCAACCCCTGGTGCGATCGCTGGCGTTGGGGCTGGCAATAGCGGCAGCTTGGTTTTGGGCAGTGGGTGGGGCAAGATTTCGGATGGAGTCGATGGGAGTGGAGCCATGGGGGCAGAGCGCCACTCCAAAAGAAATGCAGATTGTGCGGACGATCGTGGGGGTGAGTTGGGAAGGTTTGTGGTTGGGTTGGTTGCTAGATACCTTCTTCATCCCGCAGTGGGGCGAATTAATTAATCAAATGCTGGCACGGTAATTAATGAGTTTTACAGCCCATGAGTGCAACCCGATCGATTCAACCTCTGGCAACTGATTTGGGTCAATGCCCCGCGGTTCCTACGGAGTTGCGCTCTGCGCTAATCTCAAAACTGCCTCCAATCGTTCCCGTGCTTCTTGCTCGTGATCTGCCCGTGCTTCTGCTTGCCCAAAACGCTAGTGCCTTGGCTTCGCTGCTTGAGCTTCGGCATAGGCTGCATATACGCCTTTAACGTTGTACCAGTTGAGAAAAATCCGGGCGACTTCTAACGCTAACTGCGGTTTACCATTTTGAATTAGCCAGCGCAACAGAGGAGCCAAGGTGCGCTCATTGAGTAAGCCGCCAAGCGTGAGCAACCCCCACAAGGTGCGATGCAGGGAGGTCATCTGGATCATCATTTTCACATCCCGTGTGGAGTGCTTTTGGTAAAACAGAACTCCCATCCGTCCGCGTTGAATTTCCTTGTCAATCAGGCTTGGAATTTGGTCTAGTGAGAATGCGGGATGCCAATGATATCCAACCGCATCGGGACATTTGATCAGTTTGAGACCAAGTTTTTTGAGCCGAACGCCTAGTTCCAGATCTTCCCACCCGTAGAGTTGAAATCCGGTATCAAACAGTCCGGCTTTGATCAGCCAGTGACGCGCGATCGCAACATTACCCGTCGCAAAATAGGCTGCTGAAAAGTCTGTGACTTTATACGGCTCAGACGTGGGACTCTCAAAATTGCAGGTGTTAATGACTCGCCCGTAGGTAAATAGGCAATCACTCCCGATCGCTTGCCGCCCTTGAACTAATGCGGCTGCATGAGACTGGAGGAACACCTCCGTCACCACTAAATCGCTATCGATGAAAATAATCGTGTCGCCCGTCGCCTCTTCAACCCCCCGATTTCGCGCGGCAGACGCCCCTAAATGCGCCTGACAAATTAATCGAGTGTGGGGCAGGTGAGCCGACTTGAGCCAATCGACCGTGCCATCTGTCGAGCCGTCATCGACCACCACCACCTCGTAATTGGAAAATAGCGGACTGGGTGCTTGATGCTCTAGCGCCCTCAAACACTGCTGTAAAATTGGCTTACGGTTATACGTGGGAATAACGACACTAAATTGCACAGCTTTCTTCTCAGACACGATCGGTTTTGCAGCAAACTGCCCTCGTCTCCAGACTCTCCAGACTCCATCTCTATGTATCTTATCAAGTGAGGTAGCTGTGATCTTGAGAAAGCCTGAGAAGGGGAAGAGTTGGCGTTGAAGACTATTGCTCGATCGTAAGCGATCGCTAGCTGACACTCTAACCTTAGAAAGCGGCGTGTCGAGTAAAAAGCTCGGCATTTCAGGTTATTACCAAAAGACGCGCAAACCCAAGCTCAGTTCCGCTTCGGGTTAACAAGCTCGACCTCCACTACTGCTTAACATTCCGAGCAGGTTTAATTCTGTGCATCTTCTAACTATTGCCGTTGTCGATTAGCTGCATAATTATAAACTTGTTGTTCTAACGAAACCGAGGAAACGTCATGGGTCGAGCCAAAAAGGTTGTGCTGGCATATTCAGGTGGAGTGGATACCTCGGTCTGTATCCCTTACCTCAAAGAAGAATGGGGAGTCGAGGAGGTGATTACCCTAGCGGCAGATCTGGGTCAGGGGGATGAACTTGAACCGATTCGGGAAAAAGCGCTGAAGTCAGGAGCGTCCCAATCTCTGGTTGCAGATGCAACGCAGACCTTTGTTAAAGACTATGCCTTCCCTGCCATTCAAGCCAATGCACTTTACGAGAATCGCTATCCGCTCTCGACGGCACTTGCTCGCCCGTTGATTGCTAAGTTGTTGGTGGATGCCGCCGCAGAATATGGGGCAGATGCCGTTGCCCACGGCTGCACCGGTAAAGGTAACGACCAAGTGCGATTTGATGTCTCGATCGCCGCCCTCAACCCTGATCTAAAAGTGCTTGCGCCTGCCCGCGAGTGGGGCATGAGCCGTGAAGAAACCATCGCCTACGGAGAGCGGTTTGGCATTCCTTCGCCGGTGAAAAAGTCGTCTCCTTACAGCATCGATCGCAATTTGCTAGGACGCAGCATCGAGGCGGGCCCGCTTGAAGATCCGATGAATGAACCCCTCGAAGAAGTGTATTTGATGACCCGTGCGATCGCCGATACCCCTGATGAACCCGAATACCTGGAAATTGGCTTTGAGCGAGGCATTCCGGTGAGTCTAGACGGTCAGCCCTTTAGCCCCATCGAGTTGCTCACCCACCTCAACGATCGGGCGGGCAATCATGGGATCGGTCGGATCGATATGGTGGAAAACCGCCTCGTGGGCATCAAATCTCGTGAGATTTACGAAGCACCTGCCTTACTAACGCTGATTCATGCTCACCGCGACCTAGAGAGCCTAGCCTTAACCTCGGATGTGATGCACTACAAGCGCGGCATTGAGGAAACCTATTCCCAGATCGTCTACAACGGCTTGTGGTACAGCCCGCTTAAAGCAGCACTGGATGCGTTTGTGCTCAAAACTCAAGAGCGAGTCACAGGAACAGTTCGGGTCAAACTGTTTAAAGGCAATGCGATGATTGTGGGGCGTCAGTCGGCACACTCGCTTTACACCCCTGACCTGGCAACCTACGGTGCAGACGACAAGTTTGACCACAAGGCAGCAGAAGGCTTCATCTACGTTTGGGGGTTGCCAACCCGTGTCTGGTCGCAAACGGGTCGCGGATAACAGCGTTAGAGATCTCCGATTTTGAGACCATTATTTTGACAATATTGGAGATCTCGCGATCGCGCTATTACTCGCCGTCGCTCGCAGGAGGATCGGCAATCACCTGTTTTGCCTTACGAGACTCTAGCCAGAGCGGCACTGCAATCCAGGCGACAACTAGCAATAATGCCCCTGCGCCAAACTGAGATGCCAGCGTCACTAACTTCTCAAGCGGCACAAGTTGCCCTGCAAAAAATGCCAATGTCACCATCACCGATGCCCAAGAAATCGCGCCGACCACGTTATAAAGCATGAATTTCCAGTAAGGCATCTCCGCAATGCCTGCTAATGGACTCGCAAAAATCCTGAGTAGCGCAATAAAGCGACCCAAAAACACCGCTTTTCCGGCATTTTCGCTGAACTGGTTTTTCAAATCTTGAAGTTGTGTCTCCTGGATGCGGAAAATACTGCCCAGCCTTAGCAGCAGTGCCCATCCTCCAAGCCGCCCGATCCAGTAGCCAAAATTGCCCCCGATCGCTGCCCCCAGGGCTGCATCGCCGAGAACGAACCAATAATTCAAGCGATCGCTGCCAGCAAGAAAGCCGCCTACGATCGTCACCGTTTCTCCAGGAATCGGCAACCCCAAATTTTCCAGCAAAATTCCGAAAAAAATAGCCCAGTATCCATACTGCTGAGCGATTTCTTGGATGGCTTCTGGCGAGAGAAAGTCAAGGGACATCGAAATTACCTTTACAAAGCTTCATCCTTCTTTTTGATCTTGGCGTAGTTTCACTAATTGTGTCAACGCCGAGATTTCCCAGGGCAGTGGGCACGACCCATCCCCAGAAGATTATAGGCTCATCCAAGCGCAGCAAGGGGTTTATTCGGGCAGTTGCATAACAATCGCCCTCTCCCGTGACAGGTTGATGAAGATTTCTCTCACCTCCGGTTCTCTAGGGGTGAAGACGTTTGAGGAAATTGCCTATCGCTTGGGTCTCTATTTCTGACGCAATTTCTGACGTAATGGTTGAGCAGATGCAAGTTGAGCAGATGCAAATAGTTGAGCAAACCTAGCAGGAGACTTCACAAAAACTAGAATCCAGTTCGGGAAGTCATAAAGTTTCCGTAAACCTTTTGGAATCTCAGTCAATGCAAGTGGATCTAGTCTCTATATTGAAAATGTCTAAACTTTAAGTACATTTACTGAATAATTGAGCTAACTAAGTGATATTACTACAATCTTAAGGTAGGTTCAGTATCTCGTAAGTTGCCCATCTACTCAAAGGTACTGCGCTGTTACCATATAAATGTAGTACTAATAACCATAGTACTGAATAAGTATGGCATTGATAAACATAGTGCTAAAAAATACGCTGCTTCAGAAGCGGCGATTTAGGCGTCTGGCATGGGGTGAAGGTGTCTTGGATGGGGTGTTTTAGGTGAAGGTGTTGAGAAACAATACATGCGGGAAAGGCGCTATGGCTTTAGCAAACAACTGTGAAGAAATTCTACTCCGACCCCAAGGTTGCTTAGATTTGCGAGGAGGACGGTGGTTACAGCAACAGTTAGAGTCGATCGCCCCCAGACGCTACAAATTTTGGGTAGTTGATTTATCTTCTGTAGAATTTATTGATAGCTCTGGGCTGGTTGCGCTTGTAGGGGGGCTAAATGCGGCAACCCAGGCAGGGGCACGGCTGATTTTATGTGGCTTGCGCCCTTCAGCGCAATTAATTTTCGACATCACGCAACTCGATCGCGTCTTCACCATTTTTGAAACCTATGAGGCGCTGCTGGCGTCACTGTCTATCCCTGAAGAAGTTTCGCTGCTTTAGACGGGATTTGTGTAGCAGAATCGCCCTCTTGTGCTGTAGATGATTACCAGGTAATGCGATCGCGCCATCTGGCTAGAAGTTTTGCCCCAACGCCCGGAATCCGCTCTACATCGTCTAGTGTGGCAAAAGGCTGCTGCTGACGAGCCGCGATAATTCGTTTTGCCATGCCAGATCCAACACCCGGTAAGGCTTCTAGTTCCGCTTGGGGCGCAGTATTGAGGTTCACCTTCTGCCCAATGGGATCAGACGCCTTGATCTTCTCAAACGTTTGCGGCACAACAAGTTGAGGGCAGGCTTGCTGCTGAGCATCCACTTTTCGTTGAATCGCGGGAGGAATGCCCAGGGTTGCTGTTTTGTAAAGACGCTCAAATTCTCGCCGGAAGTGAGCCGTGACGGTCGGGTTAGCAATGACGAGCAGCGTTTCATCGTTGCCCCGGTTGGCGACATCTGACCAGTTGTGAGAGCCAGTGATCACCGTGTGATGATCGACAATGCCAAACTTATGGTGCAACAAGTCTCCGGGCGGCAACCGGGGCACACCCACCGTGGTGATCGGGGTTTTCCAGGGGCGATTGTTTGGCTCTGCCTTGCACTGATCAGACAGCGTAATGCCTAGCATATCGAGTCCTTCACTGTAGGAACGATACATAAACGTTGGCTCGATCAATGCCTGGATTTGCACCCCGCGATCGCTAAGCGGTTCTAAAGCGTTGACCAGAGGTTGGTCAGAAAACACAAATAGTGCCAGTTTGATCGACTGCTTTGCCTTGACCAACGTTTGGCTAATCAGCCCATTTGTGGTTTGCGCCCAGGGACGTGTAGAAGATGAAGGCGAAAACTGCACCACGATCGGAGTGGCTCCTACCTTGACCAACTGCGGAGCGCGATAGGGTTTTTTGACCCCAAATAGGCTATCTTTCTGACCGCCCACCCCATCGCCCCAGAGGTAAGAAAATTCTTGTAAAAAGAGGTTTGCGAGATCCGAACTTTTAATCTTGAGAAGATTGTTGGCGTTGCCTCGGCTGGCAGCATGGGAAAAATCTCCGTGAACGTCTGAGGTTGTCCAATTTGCAGATGTGGAAATCACGGTAAGCCCGTCGATCACCATAAATTTGTGGTGCATCAGTTTACTACCCCGACTGCCATCTTCCGTATCGTCAATACGGGGAATCTTGGCGTTGTCAAGGACGACAAGCGCATCGTTATCGTTGATTTCCTCAAGGCTAAGCTGCCCGTCTCCGTTGCGATCGATTAGCTGGCGCGCTTCGGTATACCGACTTCTGTTTCGCGCTGGCAAGGTGGAAACTTCATCCGCCGTAAATGTACTGAAGGGGCGAGAGTAGGTGTTTTCCAGGATGACGCGAACTTGAACCCCAGATGCCGCGCGATCGCGCAATGCCCTCGCCACGTTGGGCAGCCGAAATTCTTGCACGGCAATGTCTATGCTCAATTTGGCAGTGTTGATTGCGTCTACCAAAAGCTGCTCTAAGTCATCTCCCGATCGCGTCTGCTGCCGATAGGGTTCTCGGTACTGAGACGCAGGATTGTGGTTACTGTAAACCTGAATGAGGGGATCTTGCGGTAGCGGGCTGGGTCTTACGGCATCCGGCGATAACGGCGTTGGAAGAACGGTTTGAGGTTGAACCGGCTGACAGGCAGCGAGTCCTAACGCCATTAAAGCACCGCAAAGTTTAAACTGGACAGAGCGAGGTAATGTAACCACAAGCCAGATTCCCAAAAATTAGATTGACCGCTACGCTAAAAATCGATCTGTGCGGCGTGAACATCCGTAGGATACCCCAGTCGCTATTTGAACTACTCCGTTATTTTTCTGAACGCTCATGCAGGTCTACTTAGATTACAGTGCAACAACGCCCACCCGACCCGAAGCGATCGCGCTGATGCAAGAGGTCTTGTCGCAGCAGTGGGGCAACCCGTCGAGCATCCACGCTTGGGGGCAACGGGCGGCAACCTTGGTGGAGCGATCGCGAGTTCAGGTGGCGCGGCTGATCAACGCTCCGCCAGAAGCGATCGTGTTTACATCGGGCGGCACTGAGTCTAACAATCTCGCCATTTTCGGCGTTGCCCAGCACTATACCCGCCCACAACACATTATTATTTCGCAGGTCGAACATTCTGCGATCGAGCAACCCGTGCGGCTGTTGGAACAGTGGGGCTGGGCAGTGACGCGGCTTCCCGTCGATGCTTTGGGGCGGGTGAATCCAGCCGATCTCAAGGCAGCACTGCAACCAAATACGGTGCTGGTCTCAATTATTTATGGACAAAGCGAAGTCGGAACGGTGCAACCGATCGCTGAGCTTTGCCACATCACCCGCTCCTACAAAAAGTCCCAAGACATTCTGTTCCATACTGACGCGGTGCAAGTTGCCGGACGGTTGCCCTTAGATGTCCAGCAGCTTCCGGTTGATTTGCTGTCTCTCTCAAGCCATAAACTGTATGGATCTCAAGGGGCTGGGGCGCTGTACGTTCGCCCAGGGGTGAAGCTGGTGCCGTTGCTCAGTGGAGGTGGGCAAGAAAGTAAAGTGCGATCGGGGACGCAATCCGTGCCAACGATCGCGGGCTTTGGCATTGCTGCCGAATTGATTGCTCAAGAAATGGCGACGGAAACCCCTCGGCTGATCCGATTGCGCGATCGCTTGTTTGCTCATTTCTCAGAGATGCCAGACCTGCTGCCCACCGGTGATCTCATTCATCGGTTGCCCCATCACGTCAGCTTTTGTTTACCCCATGCCGACGGAGAGCAGCTAAATGGCAAAGTTTTAGTGCGGCACATGAATTTAGCCGGCATCGGCATCAGCGCTGGAGCCGCCTGTAGCAGCGGGACATTGCTCCCCAGCCCGATTTTAACCGCCATGGGATACCGCGATCGCGTTGCCAAAGCCGGAATTCGCCTCACATTAGGACGCGACACCACCGAAGCAGACATCGATTGGACAGCGATGGCACTCAAGCAAATTTTGGCTCGCCTGATCCCACAGCCACAGCTAACGCAAGGTTTGATGGCTGAAGTCTGATAAAAGCCTCTACGGCAGCGCGCCAGCCGGTGCTAAACCGAGGGACGAAAGCAAGCGATCGCTATCGAGGTGTTCTTCAATCATCTGACAAATGCACTGAAACTTAATCGGCTCGTGCAGCCGCACCTGACCAAAGGCACGATCAATAATCTCGACGGTACTTAGCGTGTCTAGATCGACGGATAAAATTGGAATTTCTAGATCTTCAGCGCGGCTAATAATTTCCTTGCTAGGAGGAATATGCCCTGTGAGGATGAGGCACTGAGTCGAAGTTTCTAAAGCCGCAAACTGGAGATCGGTGCGATCGCCCCCCGTGACAACTGCCATATTCCGCCGCGCCCGGAAATATTTGAGGGCAGAATTCACATTCATCGCGCCAATGGTCAAACTCTCAACCATCAGATCCAAGCGATCGGGGCGGCAAAGCACCTCTGCCTTAAGCTGATGAACTAACTCTGCCACGCTGACACTCCGCAGCAAAGCGCTTCTTGGCAATACCCCAAACACAACCACTCCGCGCTTTTCAAGAAACGGAACCATCAAAGAATTCACAGTTTCGAGTTGATCACTGGGAACATCATTAATACACACGCCCAATAGTTGATCGCCTAGCGTTTCCTTTGCGGTTAACAAGCCATCGAGCAGCAGCATTGAATGAAACCTTGCCACCAGCAGCACAGACGCCTGCATCGTTTCAGCGACCTCTATCAACGACAAGTTGAATAGTTTACCTTCCTCGATCGTTCCTGGTCCTTCTAACAACACCAACTCACCGCCTTGATCTAGCCTTTGCTCGGCAAGTTTCTGGCGATAATCTGGCTGATCGCCCAGGCTCAGACGGCTTTTTATGGTTTCTGCGTCTAGCGTCAAAATAGAGGGCTGCAAGCGGTTTTTAGGAAGATCAAGCGTCTGAGCCACAAACTGAATATCGCCATCGCTATCTGCCATCTGAGTTTGCCCCCAGCCTCCGCTCAACGGCTTTCCGTAAGCAATATCTAGCCCTTTTGTCTTGAGTTGATGGGCAATTCCTAAGATGATTGCTGACTTGCCACTATAAGCTTCGAGCGATCCAATCAGTAGATACTTTGCAGATTTCGGCACGCTCCTCTCCCCCAGTTAACGCTTATTGATCAGAGTGTTTTAAACCTCAGCCCCCCACCTATTCCTACTTACGATGTATTTACAGGGTAGAAGAGTCGAGTCTTGGTTTTCCTAATTGTAGAGGGAGACGAATTTTATTGCCGCAAAAAAGGGGGCACTGCAATGCCCCCTCTGGTCAAAAACGCACGATGCTAATGCACCATAGGCTGAAACACCTGATGCCACTCAATCTTCTAGGCGAAGCAGCTTACGATAGAATGCTTGTGAGAAATCTGCCAGGCGGCTCCGTTTGAAAGTGGTGATGACATCGATCAAAAAATCGACGAATTCAAAATTTGCCATCATGACTTCGTAACTCAGTTCAGCATTACCATCAAATTGAATGCGGCAACGGCACAAGTCGGCAGGCAGCGTGGAGACATTCCAGGTTGCGATAAACGGAATGCTCTCGGCTCCTTCAATTTTGCGCTGACCTTCTAGTGCGCCTTTTTGGTAGAGGCTGATGGCAAACGGTAAGAGTTGCTTTTTGCCAGCTTGCGGATAGTAAGGCACATAAACCCCGACTTGCTGAGTGGGAGCGGGCTGAAGTTTCTCGATGGACATGCTGAACTTCCTACTGAGTCAATCACAAGGTGAAGGTTGACGACTTCCACTCTGCTCTAAGCCCACGGGTTGAGCTTGACAGGGAATGGTAGACAACAGCGACGCTTGATATCGATGTCTGGTTCAGTGTGCCCATCTGATGGTTTTGCATCTCAGATGTGGGGATGCAGTTTTGGCGATCGCAAGTTCCGATTCTGTTCTAAGCTCGACTTTATCCATCTTGAAGGAGAGGAAAGGAAGCAAGATTAGGAAAGCGTTGTTTGATTTGTCCTGATGAGC
>NZ_WVIE01000059.1 GCF_010091945.1 Myxacorys almedinensis A | reverse complement strand
GTGTCAGTCAGTCAGTCACTCGGCTGTTATCTGCCAAATTCGCACGCATATCGTATTTGAACGGAAGATTCAGCAATGCCACTGCTTCTGGTGGTAAACAAAGCTCATCCGTAAATCCTGTGTCTACTACAAACTCGATCGGGAAGTCGGTGCGATTCGGAATCCGAAATGGGATAGTGATAATCGCGTGTCCGTCAGCCACAATGCCTGAAATCACTTGACGATGCGCTCCATGACACCGCCACCAAAAGCAGCAGCAACGTTATACCCAATTTTGATCCCGAAGAGTCGGGCATTGGGATGTTTCTCGCTCAGGAAGTCAGCAGCGCGTAAGCCATTTGCATCAACCCTGTAGTCACCCGTCTCAATGTCAATGATGACCATCTTGCCAATATTTTCTTCAACTTCCACTTCTTGGCAAATTCTGCTTTCGTATAGTTGCTCTGCACGTCGCGCCACCTCTTCACGGCTTAAAAGGATCGCTTGCATATGCTGACTCCCGATCTCTATGCTGACTTCTAAAAACCCCTTTATCATACATCATGGTAAATAGGGTGGAAATCTCCACCCTATGAATCTTCTGTCAGCACATCAAATGTCAATTTAGCCGTCTTGTATTGCCGCCTCCGCCAAGATTATCACCGTCTGGACTTTGGTATACACCAGCACCACTGAACGTTGTAATCACACTCTCAGTACCATTGATGCCCGAACCTGGTTGACACAGCATACGGCTCACAAGCTGAGTTCCTCTGTAAACCCTGCTGGTTCTGCCTCCACCGCCGGGATTTTGACCATCTGGACTGTAGTAAATTCCTGCTTTGTCAAACGCTGTAAAGATCCCGCCTCGGCACACTGTCATTGCCATTACCTTCTGTCCTAGATAGATCCTTGGGGTGTTACCACCACCACCCAAATTTTGACCATTCGGACTGCGGTAAATTCCGCCACCACTGAACGCTGTGTAAATTGCTCCGTTGTAACGAACGATGGCTAAAGCTCTCTGGCTACCGTCATAAACTCGCACCGCATTGCTTCCATCTGCGGGAACAAAGAAGATTTGATTGTTTGATTCAATGCGAAATGAGCCT
>NZ_WVIE01000058.1 GCF_010091945.1 Myxacorys almedinensis A | reverse complement strand
CTTCTATGAAGAAGTTATATATGACTGGGCTGGAGAAGATAAGAGAGCGAGCGACTTTGAGAGAGATGGTCCAAAGATTGTAATTATTTTAGATAATTCAAGCATTCATAAAAACAAAGATTTTGTAGAGAAGATAAAGCTAGAGATGCCGAATTTAGTTTTAGAATTTCTGCCTGAGTATAGTCCAGATTACAACCTGATCGAATTAGTTTGGCATTCAACAAAAGAGTTTGTTGCAAATCGTTTATTTAAGTCTATTGAAGACCTCGAAATCATTCTGAATAAACTCCTAAATGAGGGAGAGTTAGTTATAAATTGGAATCGTAAAGTAAAAAACAAAGGAAATGCACAACAGCTTAGGCAACTGTTCTGGCTATTCTCATTTATGATTCTTATTGCGGTGACTAATTACGTTCCAGCAATGATCAGAAATGGTTTGGGAAATTCGATCAGTCATGCAAGTGCAACGGCATAACAACCCGGTTGGAGCGGACAGTTGAGAGTCTTTTTGTCTATCGTTATGGTTGATCTGCTGCCGCTCAACCGGAACGTTGTACTGCCAGCGCACCAAGACCTCGATCCCTATTGATCTTGGTCAATTGCCCAGGGAGCGCCGTCCCAAACCCCGGTCTTTTCGCCCACACCTCGGTATGCTCATCCCCCGCTGATCGGCCGAGACCTCGGTAGGCCAAACGGGGTGCAAAACCGCCCAGACCAGTCCACCCAAACCCCGGCGCTGGTGGTCAATCGCTTAAACTGGGGTCAATAGCTTAGCCGCCCAGTCCAACACCGCATTGCACCGGACGGACGACTACCCCGATGGGTGGCTAAGACTGCGATCGCCGGTAAATTCTGCCGTTGTACCGCTTCGTTTCTGGGTTGTGGCGGTAGATTGAATCGTATCTGTTTTGCCCAAGGTTAAGTTGTTCAAAGGTTGCTGATGGAAAGATTTATCATCAGGTAGGGAAGCACTCTTATTGAAGATCGGTATGACAATCACAACTGTCTCGGCATACATCTTGATTGCTTTCTACTTTGTGATGGAACGATCGCTGAGAAAAGGCAAGCAAGCACTCAACCTCAAACCGGGAGCGGCTGATGGTGGCAGTTCTCAAGTATTG
>NZ_WVIE01000057.1 GCF_010091945.1 Myxacorys almedinensis A | reverse complement strand
CAGAACACGCTCTGGATCTTCTCGCCGCAATGCCGCCCGATAATTAATAAACTGCCCCAACGCGGTATGAAATTCTGAAATCGCGGATGCGCTAGCCAAAAAGCTTTTGCTTTCAACAGCGATCGCTTCATCTCCCCGCTCTGCTGCCAGGAGTCGTTCTGCTCCCAAATCGATCTCCATGTCCACCCCACCCACTTTAATTTGCAACGGATCGTGGGTTACATTCCAACCGTCCCGAATCAAAGCTGTTTTAACAATCTGGTGAAACCGATCCTTCACCACAGCAGGCAGCCCAATCATTTGTCCCTATTATAAGTTTGAAATCGTACTCTACGAACTTCCTTGACTTTCAAATCTCGTTCCAGGGATACTTGAGACTAATTTTCATTAACCAACTCCAATGACCCTGGAACTGACGGCACAAGCAGAAGCGGAACTGTGGCGGGAAACAGAGCAGCAGTATCCCCCCGTGACAAGTCTCGATCGCGTCGAGACAATCTACACTGTGCCGCCACTGATGGGGAGCGGGATGCGACGAGATAGTGAGTTGTATCCTGGTCTGGAATTGTCCATCTATCATCAAACCCTGCACGATGTCAGGGCGCAAGTTTTGCAGAATCCTCACCCGGTGCAGTTTATGGTGCATTTGTCAGGAGTTTCTGATTCTGGCAATCTGCCTTGGATTGATGCAGAGCAGGGCTATGTCGGAGGTAGCGGCATCCAGCAAAGTCATGCCGTGTTTATGCCGCAATCACAGCCGCAGATTGGAGTCTCGATTCACATGGAGCCGGAATTGTTGTATCGATTCTTTGCGGAACCGTCGGGAGAATTGCCGCTGGAACTTCAGCCATTGGTGCAGGGAGAGGACTGGCAGCGAACGTTTTCTCCTAAGACCACGGCGGGAATTCGGACGGTTGTGCAACAGATCATCGAGTGCCCGTTTGTGGGGACGGTGAAGCGAATGTATTGGCAGAGTAAGGTGATGGAGTTGATGACGCTCCAGATTGCCGGAATTGGAGTGGAGGAACCCTCGATCGAGCGTTGTTTCAAGCCACAAACGATCGAACGGATTCGATTTGCAGCAGAGATTTTGCGATCGCACCTGGAAGAACCGCCGTCACAGCTAGAGTTAGCGCAGCA
>NZ_WVIE01000056.1 GCF_010091945.1 Myxacorys almedinensis A | reverse complement strand
ACATCCGTCGCATCAGTTTTATTACAAGCAGAAAGCTTGCTCCAAAGGACCTTACCCCTAGTGCATTTGCACAAATCTCGCCGCCAAGTGTATCCAACCCATCGGACAATCTCAAGAATCTGTTCGAGATTCCGGTCATTTTTTATGCACTTGTCCTATACCTCTTTATCACAAAGCAGGTAGATACAGTGTATGTAAGCGCCTCATGGGTCTTCGTTGTGTTTCGGGCATTGCATAGCGCTGTTCATTGTACATTCAACCGCATCATCCTTCGGTTCTACCTCTATCTATTTGCTACGATTGCGGTGTGGTTCATTGCGATCCGCGCAGCCCTTGTGTATTTTAGTATGTAGGTGTGCTTTCGGACTGATGCAGCATAACCATTCAAATGCAGCGGACGGTCGAAAGCCGCTGGTGCTGAGTTCAAGGTTATCTGCCGCCGCTGATTTGAGCCGTTATGCGGCTGGATACCCTGGTGAAGGCAATCCCTGTACCCCCGGTCAGCACTAAAGACTGCTCTTCTATCGTTCTCTGAGTAAGCGGTGTAGGATGATAACAGGGAGGACAATATGAATATTCCTATCATCGACGAGGTTGTTGAACAGTTGAAAGTCATGCCTCAGCCCTTGCAAAAGCAGGTGCTTGAATTCGTTCGATCGCTAGTAAAAGCGGAAGTTCGAGGTACACCAGGGCAGCAATTGTTGCGTTTTGCTGGTTCAATTCCCTCTGACGACCTTCAGCTAATGTCTGAGGCAATCGAGCAAGATTGTGAGCGGGTAGATATCGATGAGTGGTAGGTTTTTGCTCGATACCAATATCGTTATTGCGCTTTTTTCAGATGAGGCGATCGTCAAAGACAATCTTGCTCAAGCCAGTGAAGCTTTCATTCCAAGCATTGTCATTGGTGAACTGTGTTATGGAGCCAGAAAGTCAGGGCGAGTTGAAGCAAACTTAGCAAGAGTTGATGAATTAGTTGCTGGCAGCACAATATTGGTATGTGATGCTGAAACCGCACGGCAATACGGTGAGGTCAAAAACAAGTTAAGGCTCAAGGGTCGTCCGTTACCTGAAAATGATGTCTGGATTGCAGCCCTTGCACTGCAACACGCTCTAATTTTGGTAACACGCGATGCTCATTTTCAAGAAGTGGAGAGTTTGAAAACAGCAGCGTGGTGAGTAAAGCCGCCGCATAACAACCCGGTCGGAGCGGACTGCCGAAAGTCCTTGGTGTGGATGCAGAGGTTGCTGGCAGCCGCTCAACCGGAACGTTAGGCCACCCGCAATATCTAATCTTGTAAGTTAGCCACCCTTGGT
>NZ_WVIE01000055.1 GCF_010091945.1 Myxacorys almedinensis A | reverse complement strand
GGTTGAATATTCCAGGTATCGCAACGCTGGACAAGGATTTTGATGTCTACCGTCGTTACCGAAATCAGCCTTTTGAGCGGGTGTTTTATCCCCGGTAAATTCAGGAGAATGTGTACGTGCTGCTACGCAGATACCGCAAGGGTCGCAGAATGAAAAGCGCGATCGCATCTCCGAAACGTTCAGCGATCGCGCTTCACATAGAACCCAGAGACTACTATGAGTGCGCGCTGCTACGCAGATACCGCAAGGGTCGCAGAATCAGAGGCGCGATCGCACTTTCGAGGATAGCCCGATCGATATCAGAATGCGCGCTGCTACGCAGATACCGCAAGGGTCGTAGGATGAGAGGCGCGATCGCGTGTCTCTGATCGCTCAACGCTCTCGAAGCACAATCGCGCTAGCAGATATAGGGATCGCATTGGCAGATTTGGCGATCGCTAAAATCATCCAACGATCAACAACCAAGCGCGATTGCTAACTCTTGAGCATGGGAATAATGATCGTGACCCTCGGTAAGGCTTGAGGAAATGGGGGAGCGATCGATAAAGTCGTTGAGCGATCGACAACTGAGCGCGCGCTGCTTCGCAGATACCGCAAGGGTCGATAAACCCATTCAACAACCAAGCGCGCGCTGCTTTGCAGATACCGCAAGGGTCGCACAAACCATCCAGCGATCAACAATCAGAGCAGGATTAGCGGTAGAGCAATTCTGTGCCAAAATTTAGAAGACGGCAAGCAGAATTTTACCGTGGAACTAGAACATTACTTTGACTTCGTTTGTGCGGATGATATTCGTCTGAAAGGGACGCGCATGGGCATCGAAACGATTCTCTATGCTTATATTCATCAACAGCGCACGGCTGAAGAGATTGCTCAGATCTATCCTCAGATCACGCTTGAACAGATCTACGCAACGATTCTCTACTATCTGCATAACCAAGCTCAGGTGACTCAGTATTTGGCAGATTGGTTGGACTATTGTACTCAAGTGGAGCGGGAACAGGACGAGAATCCATCGGCGATCGTGGCTCGTCTGAAACAGATTAAGGCGGAACGCAGTTTGACAGTGCATGGTTAGATATTTGATTGATGAAAACCTGCCACCGAGCTATCAAATGCAGTTGTTGAGACGTAAACCAGATATAACGGTTTGGGCGGTTGGCGATCCTGGAACTCCACCTAAAGGAATGCTTGATCCAGTAATTCTCGAATGGTGTGAACAGCATGACTTTATTCTGATCACGAACAATCGTCGATCAATGCCAATTCACTTGGTTGAACACCTCGATTGTGGGCAGCATATTCCTGGGATTTTCGCGCTCAGACCCAAGGCATCTTTGGGGGAAATTCTGGATGATTTGATTTTGATTGCTGAAGTTGATGCGATCGCTGAATTTTACGATCGCATTGTCTACATTCCACTGTGATTTTTGGTCGATTACCTGAACTGCGATCGCACAAACAATCAAGCGATCGACAATCAGAGCGCGCGCTGCTTCGCAGATACTGCAAGGGTCGATAAACCCATTCAACAACCAAGCGCGCGCTGCTTTGCAGATACCGCAAGGGTCGCATAAACCATCGAGCAATCAACCTCTTGAGAAATCAAAGCGCGATCGCTAAACCCATGCAACAACCAACCGCGATCAGCGGTAAACTTGAGACCTACTCAGCTCGACTTTATCCAATTCAAGCAGCGTAGCACAGGAGGCTAGACCAGCAATCCAACAAGGCTTTTGGTATTTTTA
>NZ_WVIE01000054.1 GCF_010091945.1 Myxacorys almedinensis A | reverse complement strand
AACCCTTAAGTCATGGTGGCTCTGGGTCTAGACTATCGAATCTCCCAATCTTGCTCCAGTTAGCTTTGCTACCCTAGTTTTTTTCATCATGTTTTATTTATTTTAGGAATTCTTCTTTATTGGATTGGAACCTTCTTGTGATGTTCAGAAGCTTAAATGCTAGGGGGGCGATCGCGGCGGCATAACAACCCGGTCGGAGCGGACTGTCGAAAGCCGCTACTGGGGATGCAAAAGTTATCGGCAGCCGCTCAACTGGAACGTTAGGTGGCTTGAGTTTAGTCCTTGCTTACACTATCCAAGCATTCACGAGTTAAACAGTCACAAAGGAATTCCCATGCCATATGTGAACATCCAGATTACAAAAGGTGCTACTAAAGAACAAAAGGCTCAACTAATCAAGGAGGTGACTGCTTCACTTGTGCGTATCTTGGGGAAGAAGCCGGAGCATACACATATCGTTATTCAAGAAATTGCAGATGAAGACTGGGGTTTCTCAGGTCTACTGACCGATGACTGGAAGAAACAGCAAGCACCTCAGTCACAAACTGAAACCTAACCAATCGTTGAGTTGGAAAGAAGCATGAATCAGGACAAAAGCTATAATCACTTTATAGACTAGTCGAATTCTTTGAGGCACATGAGTCAGCAGCTAACCCTGGAATTGAGTGATGAGGTTTATGCAGACCTACAGCGAAAGGCTAATGCTGTGGGTGTGTCAACTTCAGAGTGGATTGTTACTGTATTAATCAATCAGAGTAACAGTGTAAGTAAGGCTTTGCACTCGGTAATACAGCAGGAAGAGGCTCGGCAAAGATTTAGGAATCATGCTGGAGCGATCAGCCTTGAACATGCGACGGGTATAGACAATGAAAGCATCGATGCTGATCTTGTAAGAGCCTACGAAAATGAGTACAAGGAATAGGGCTGTTTTGTGCTTTTAGATACATCAGGCTTGTTGTGCTACATCCATCAAAATGAGCCGCAGCATCAGGAATCAGTACAATTACTCAACAGCGCAAGCAAGAGGTCTTTGACTCATAGCTATGTTTTAGCTGAATTGATCGCTTTAGCATTGATACGCCGGTTTCCTCGTCATGCGGTGCTGACTTTTGTTATGGACTTGCTTGATAATCCAGATATTGAAACTATTTGGGTGGACGAACAACTGCATCGAGAAGCCATGAAACTGTTGATTGATCGTCAAGACAAGACCTATTCGTTGTGTGATGCAGTCAGTTTTGTTGTGATGCGTCAGCGTGGCATGACAGATGCGTTGACAACTGACCGACATTTCGAGCAGGAGGGTTTTGTCAGATTGTTACAGTCAGCCACCTAACACTGCGTTGGTGCGGACGGTACAGAGATTATCGGTGGGAGTTCGAGGTGATCTGCCGCCGCACAACTTCACCGTTGGGCTGCTTCGTTCTTAGATCAGGGAAGCATAGTCAGGCTATTGGTCGATAATCGGTATCAATTTAGCTCACCAAGTAATATGAAATTCAAGTTTGCTCTTAAAGCTTGCCTTACGGCAGGCATTTCAATTCTCAGCATTATTCCAGCCTCAATTGCTCATGCTGGTAATGGTGTTCCTGACTATATTCTTGAGTATCAGGGTAGTGCTCAAGATGTAATGATAGAGAAGTAGAGTTTCTTGGTGTTCTCCTGCCATGCTTGCCTGTCCTATTTGTGCGTCTTCCGATACGGTCAAGAATGGTTGCATCCACACCGGTAAACAACGGTTCAAATGCCATGACTGCGG
>NZ_WVIE01000053.1 GCF_010091945.1 Myxacorys almedinensis A | reverse complement strand
AACCCCAATGCACCCGACCGTTGAGAGGTTGTCTGTCAAAGTTCTAAGCTATCTGCGGCGGGTGATTGGGAACGTTATGCGGCTCAATTAACGGGTTGGTAAGGTTGCCTTTCGACAGCTATTGGAAAGATGGATTGGTCGTCAGGGAGAGTTATGACTGTTCTGTGATTTCAATGCAGCCAACAGTATGAGGAACGAACCGATGGTAACTATCGACGACCTGAGTTCGCAGCAGTTCTATCACGGCACAAAGGCAGACCTGAAGCCAGGAGACCTGATCGAGTCCTGCAATCCCCCGGATGTTGGTGAGCGGGATAGCATGGCAACCTATACCTACCTCACCCCCAATCTGGATGCGGCCATCTGGGAGGCAGAACTGGCGATCAGCGAAGGTCACAGCAGAGTCTACATTGTGGAGCCGATCGGTTCGATTGAAGATGCCCCCGAACTGACGAATCAGAAGGCTCCGAAGCATTTGTCGATGTTATGCCGCTCCCGCGAGCCGTTGCGGGTTATGGGCGAGGTAACAGAGTGGACTCTTTATCATGGCACACGGGCAGACCTGAAACCGGGGGACTTGATCGAACCTGGCTATTACTCGAACTACGGTCAGCGGCAGAAGGCAACCTACGTTTATCTAGCTGCCACCTTGGATGCGGCAATCTGGGGGGCTGAACTAGCCCTCGGCGAAGGACGCGACAGAATCTACATCGTGGAACCAATTGGTTCGATCGAGGATGACCCCAATGTAACGGACAAGAAATTCCCCGGTAATCCAACGAAATCATATCGCTCGCGGGAGCCGCTGCGGGTCACGGGCGAGGTTATGGATTGGCAGGGACACTCCCCAGAAGCGCTCAAGACCATGAGGGACAACCTTGAGCGATTGAAGCAACTGGGTGTTGAGGCGATCGAAGACTGAGTATTGTTACCCCGAAGGTGGTCAGTGATGAAGAGTTGAAGAATTCGGCTGATGCAGTTTCTGGCAACAGAACTGGTCAAAGAGGAAGATGCCAACTTCTTTGTTGAGAACCAAGAGTATTCGGTCTGGTCGCCCTATAATTCCTCTGAGGCTGCCAATGTTGTCATGAATCTTCTAGCGACAAAACAACAAGAAAAGAATGGTTGACGCTCAGAGTTGACCTTAGAAGAGTATGGGCGTGCGATCGCGCTGCACAAAACCCAATTAGATGATTACAACCGTACCCTTTCTGCCATAGAGCAACTTGCGATCGCGGTAGATGCTTCTGAGAAAGCATTAAAAGATCTCAGTGAGCGAATGCTCTTAGGCGTAGGTGCGCTGTATGGCAAAGACAGCTTCGATACTCTGATAAATCTACTTCCTCCTCCTTAATTGTTCTCATGAGTCGCTTGGCATACCCGTTTTGCCATGCCGCTCCAACATCCGCCATGCTGATCTCAAGCCGATGTTGATTGCCCTACCAACCGCTCCAGTTCCGCTATCCGCTGCTGCTCTCCCTGAGTCGTTTCGCCGCGCTCAAAGATGCTGCTCGCTTGCTCTAAAAACTCTTTGCGCCACCGATTCAGCACGTTTGGATTCAGCTTGTGTGCTCGACAAAGCTCACTTACCGCTTTCTCTCTGCTCACCAATTGCAAGACCACGTTTGCCTTAAATTCTGCTCACAGACCGTCAGATTCCCAGCAGAAACGAGGGAGGAAAATAATCTTCCTCCCTCGTCTAAGGCTCAAACTGCTCAGGTGCGATTTCTGCGAAGTTTTGCTTTGCGCGATCGCACCCTTTACTAATTAATAACGGTAGCCGCTACCGCTATTGCCACTTGCACCTGGCTTGTGAACGATGAAGCTCATTACCTGACATTGCTTAATGTTGTCAAATGCCACAACGCGAATGTAAGAACCACCGTACTCAGAACGGCACTGTTGCACTTCATTTAGCACTTCTTGAGGAGAAGTTGCGTTAAACAACGGCAACTTCCACATCGTCCAGTAATACTCTTGGGGAGTCGGAGCTTCTGAAAACTCGATACAGGGGAAATAGCCCTGATCTAGCGTGTACTGAATCTGACGCGCAATTTGAGCATCGGTCAGAGCAGGCAGATAAGAAAACGTTTCGTAACGTTGTTCGATAGGTAAGGTTCTCATGAATTCCCTCAGATCGTGTGAAGTGAATAAAATGTTAGTAACAGAATCGACATCAAGGCGCTTCAGGCTCCTCTGATGCGATCGCATCGGAAGACTCTGGAGGCGACGAAGTTTCATCACTCAAGTCAATTTGCGTCATCCGCTCCAATTGCTGTTTGCGCTGCTCCATATTTGCCTGCTGCATACCACTCTGCAACAGTTCCGGCAAATAATCTGCAATCTCACTCGCTAAATGTTCTCTCACCGTCAAGATTCTAAACGCCAGATCTGGCTTCTCCAAAAACAGGCGTCTCAAGAACTGCTCTCCATCTTGAATGCTTTCCCGTGAGGAAAACTGATGTAGCCAGTACGCTCGTTTTGGTTCAGTTTCATCTAGCTGCTCTAAAACAACTCGCACAGCCCGATACGTCAGATAGCTAATCAGCGTCTTGGTCGTGTCTTTCGCAATTTGCTTAAGATCCATAGGGAAGGGATGAAGTAGGAGAAAAGAGGGATGAAAGGAAGAATAACAGGATCATCCTTCCTAATTCATCTTTCCTAACGTAGCGTTATCGCAGGCATGCTTCATCCTTTAACGTGCATCAGATCGTGTCTTGTGCCTCAAACTCGAACTTGATTTCCTTCCACAGTTCGCAAGCCGCAGCAAGTTCAGGAGACCAACGGCACGCTTCACGGATGATGTCTCCACCTTCACGCATCAGGTCGCGACCTTCGTTACGCCCTTGAACGCACGCTTCGAGCGCTACACGGTTTGCCGTTGCACCCGGTGCGTTACCCCAGGGGTGACCCAACGTACCGCCACCAAACTGAAGCACCGACTCATCGCCGAAGATTTCCACAAGCGCAGGCATGTGCCACACGTGAATACCACCAGACGCAACTGCCATCACACCCGGCATTGATGCCCAGTCTTGGGTGAAATAGACCCCGCGTGAGCGATCTTGCTCAATGTAGTTTTCTCGCAGCAAATCGATGAAACCAAGGGTAACAGCCTTGTCACCTTCGAGCTTACCGACAACGGTTCCGGTGTGGATGTGGTCTCCACCCGACATCCGCAGGCACTTGGCCAACACGCGGAAGTGAATACCATGATTCTTCTGACGGTCGATCACGGCGTGCATAGCGCGGTGAATGTGCAGCAACACTCCATTATCACGACACCAGTGCGCCAGCGAGGTGTTGGCGGTAAAGCCACCCGTCAAGAAGTCGTGCATGATGATCGGCATTTCGAGTTCTTTCGCGAACTCAGCCCGCTTCATCATTTCTTCGCAGGTTCCAGCCGTCACGTTGAGGTAGTGACCTTTGACTTCGCCGGTTTGGGCTTGGGCTTTGTGAATCGCGTCAGCTACGAATAAGAAGCGATCGCGCCACCGTTGGAAGGGCTGCGAGTTGATGTTCTCGTCGTCTTTGGTGAAGTCCAAACCACCACGCAGACACTCATACACGGCACGACCGTAGTTCTTTGCAGACAAACCAAGCTTCGGCTTAATCGTACAGCCCAACATCGGACGACCGTACTTGTTCAATTTGTCGCGCTCAACCTGAATCCCGTGAGGAGGTCCTTGGAAGGTCTTCAAGTAAGCAACTGGAATCCGGAGGTCTTCTAGACGCAACGCTTTCAGCGCTTTGAAACCAAAGACGTTACCGACCAAGGAGGTCAGCAAGTTGGTGACCGAGCCTTCCTCAAATAGATCGAGGGGATAAGCGATGTAGGCGATAAACTGATTGTCTTCGCCGGGAACAGGTTCGATATCGTAGCAACGTCCCTTGTAGCGATCGAGGTCGGTGAGGAGGTCAGTCCATACCGTTGTCCAGGTTCCTGTCGAAGATTCAGCGGCGACCGCAGCACCCGCTTCTTCGGGAGGAACGCCAGGCTGAGGAGTGACCCGGAATGCCGCCAAAATATCTGTATCTTTGGGAGTGTAGTCGGGGGTGTAATAGGTCAGTTTGTAATCCTGTACCCCGGCTTTATACCCAGATTTCGACTGAGTGCTAGTTTGAGCGTAAGACATTTATGTCCCTTCCTGTAAAAAATTGTTCAAGACCTTACTAAGCAAACATCACCAAGAGTGACCAGGCGAATAACCTACTCTTAATTCTTTGGCGATAGGGCGTTGCGATCGTCACGGATCGTCACTATAGATCAGCTTGCCACCTTCATGATCCCCAAGAGGGAATCAGTTTTGTTAAGTGCGTTCTGATCCGGTGTTTAGGTGTGGACTTTTCAGAATCATATCAGGATCTCGATTCGGTTCGATTGAGACATTCTGTAGCGATTGATAACGACAGCTAATCGATCCCGAAATTTTGAGAAGTTTTGTTGCGCTCGATTTCGCTTAATTAAGTCTGTAGAAAATTAGAACATTTCAGGCTACATAGAGGATTAGCGCGAAGTTTTGGACGATCGGGTACATTGGAATTATGCGGCGTTTCTACGGGCTTATAATCGCCGTGGCTGGGTTGTCCAACCCACCTTTACGGTTCATACGCTTCACCGCGATGAGCGATCGCTACAACAAACACCTGAACCAATTCATCGTCTACCGAATAGATCACCCTGTAGTCTCCCATACGATAGCGATAGTAGCCTGCATAAGCTCCCTTGAGAGCTTTGATGTTAGGGTGTGAGCGGGGAGTTTGCTCTAGCTGCTGCAAACATCGGGCGATTTTCTTCGCTAGGGATTTGTCGGCATTGGTGTAAGCTTTTTGGGCATCGGGGTGGAGAAGAACCTCATACATCGGAGCGGAGGGTTCTCCAACTAGTGTACTGGGCTTTAGGGGTTGCTTGATTGTGCTGAACTCGCTCTAGTAATCCAGGAATTGCCAAAAGTTCTTGAGTCGCAGTTTCGCTTTCGGCATTTGCTAAGTAAGCTGCAAAGTCAGCAAGCACCCGTAATCGCTCAGGCGATAGTTGTTTGAGTAGGTCATAAAGCTGGTTCTGCAACTCAGCCACAGATACCAAATCTGATGACGAGCTATCGCTCGTTGGGGAATTATCTGTTGTATTCATTGCCTGCTTCGCAGTTGCAAGATTTATTATCCATTGTAAGGCAACCAATTGTGGAGACTGTTATTGCTTGTCCGAATGCGATCGTAACCCTTGGACTACTACCCTGTGCGAAGGCATTCTTCGAGGTCAGTGGCGCTAGTAAGATTAGAACTCCTACCAACAGCCTTTATTCCGTCTGCTGCGTCGCAGGGTTGGGCTGCTGGTGCTGGGCAACCTGAATCAATAGTCGCAATGCTTCATTTACTGCTGCATCATTGGGGAACGCTTGGGCAACATCAGGATCTAGAAGCACTAAGTTTGTCCCTGTATGATATCGCTCAACATACTTGCCCCTAACACCTGCCCGCATCTGAGCGAAGTTGTACTCAGAACGTAATTCGTCTTCCATTTCGTTCTCAACTTCCTTCTTCATGAAGCCTTTTCTCCTGGCGGGTTGCTTTTCGGGCACTGATGATTCGTACCTTTTCTCCTCGGTCAGTATATGCAATAACTAAAAGTTGCCCAAACTGGGATACACCAATGATAACGTAGCGATTTTCTTCAATGGAATGATCAGGATCTCTGACCGAATTGTTAGGTGGCGATGCTGGTACACAAAATGGTAGTGCTCAAGATGTAATGATAGAGGAGTAGAGTTTCTTGGTGTTCTCCTGCCATGCTTGCCTGCCCCATTTGT
>NZ_WVIE01000052.1 GCF_010091945.1 Myxacorys almedinensis A | reverse complement strand
GTTACCCTCGCTCGACTTGCAGCCAAAAGGCTTGCCTGCTCTCCCTCCTGCCATCTTTTAATCCGTCGAACTCACGTGGTATTAAGCGCTTCCAATCCCAGCTATCCACAAATCACAATCGATACAAAAGAATGCCGAGTAGAGGTACAGGGCATCTTGCTCTGGGTTTTGCGGGAATATGTATAGATTTGTTGATTGGGCTTATCAGTAGATTCTAGTGGGCTGAAACCGCTAAACTGGCTTTTGTCAATGCGGGAACGATGCGATCGCTCATTGCCCTTGCGCCTGATAAGTTTCGTGCCGTTGGACCCGTGCGTAATGCAGCTAACCCGCCCATCATAAATAGCTCACAATTTCGCCAGCGTAAGCATTCATCCACAATCGGCAACCCGTTCACAATATCGGTTGGATAAGCGTCGAAAACATCTTGTAACAGGGGATGCTTTGTTGCATCTAACTGGCTACCCGTGGCGCACCAGATGCGATCGATCAGTTGGTGTTGAATGCATTCATGCACGGTTGCTTGATCACAACACACCCGCCAGTGATCTCTATTCCAGCTAGCTTGAGAAACTTGGCACTGCTCATAAAACACAATCCGCCCATCTCGCTGCAAACGGCGCAGTTGAGTCAGCATTGCTGGGGTCATGGAACCCCCATTCCGCGCTTGCTGAATCATTTGCCAACGAGCGTACCAATCCGGTTCTGCCCAAAAGTCTTTGAGATATTTCGGACCCAACCAACCCGGATCGGCATCAAAGAGTTTTTCGTAGACGGTGCGGCGAGACATAAGTAGCACCTGTGCGCCGCGTTGAATTGCGCCAACTGCCAAGTGTCCACTGGTCAATCCACCACCAATAATCAGGATTCGTTCACCTCGGAGTTGTAAGCCTCGCAGATCCACCTGATGAGAATGTAGGAGGCGATCGCATGGATAACCCATTGGAATCTGACTGACCCAGCCTGGAAGCTGAGGGATTCCACCCCCGTTGGCAATAACGACTCGACGGGCGATTACAGTTTGCCCGGTGGCTAATTGCAGACAGAACCGGGACTGATGCTGATTGTTCAAGGGTTTGATCTGTTCAACTTGAGCCGCATACACGCAATTCTCTAACTGCCAGCGACGGATCACATCCTGGCAAAAGTCTTGAAACAATTGAGTTCCTGGCAGGTCGTAGGGTGGAAACAGTTCGTCGGGGCGAGACTCGGCAAAGGTGCGAAGGGCATGGGAATCGGGGTCGGGTTGATGGACGGCTGGCGATCGCAAGTGAGGAATTTCCAACGCCCCAAACTGATGATTCCAGCGACTCATCCAGGTGCCGCTGGGGTCGAAGACGAGAAACCGTCCTCGCATGGATTTTTTCTTTTGCAATAGGTGAGTCACCAGCGTCAGGGCGTGGGGTCCTGCCCCGACGATCGCCAGGTCAATGGAGTCTGGTAGAGCGAACACGGCATTAGGCATGAATCAATTACTAAGTTATGAGAATGATTATCATTTTAGTTGTATCATAGGACGATGTTTTGCAGTGAATGAATCATCAGGAGAAAAAATGTCTCTAAACGTCAGTGAAGCCCTGGTTCAACAGGCAGCAGTAGGTGAGGTGGATGAGTCAGCCTTTGTCGAAACCATCCGGCAATCTTTGCCCTACGCCTGGAATATTGTCGAGAAGCTGTCCCACAGCATCCACCAGGATGGCGAAGAGTGGGCAAACCATGCGATCGCTCCACCCAGCGAACAGGCGCGAGGACAGTTGCTTCGCATGGTGGGTGGTGATGCGATTCGGGGGGCGGTAGAGCGGCACTTTGACGTGAAGCTGGCATTCCAGAATTGTCATAACCTGGCAGTCTTTCGGCGCGATCGCCTGGATTCCGATGCCTACCGCAACTTCACGTCGATTCGGAATCAAATTCTCAACCAAACCCCTGAACTCCAAGACTGTTAGAACTTCTGATGCCATCACTAAACATCACACTGGTGTCTGGTCCACCCGGCGCGGGAAAAACGACCTGGATACGGCAACAGATCAGTTCTGCTGCTGAGACAGCCGTTTATCTAAATCTGGGATCGGGAAATACTCCGAACGACTTTCGTCGCGCTTGCGCTATCGACCCAACCTATCTAGCAGCAGAGGTTGCGGGACTCACCGTGCTACCCGTCGAGCAGTTGACTGATTTTTTAGCCCATCCGCTGGCGGGATCTGCTGTCTACGTTGAATTGGGGTTTCACATTGATCTAACCTCCCTGATTCTGCCTGACCAGATGGCAGACTGCCAGCGAGTGGCAGTGTTGCCGCCGGGAACTCGACACACAGAATGGCATGGCTGGGCAGACCTTGTGGTAACGGGTGTTGAGACGGGTGCGGTGTTATCACAGCCTCATCTCTGGCGTTCGGTTCTGTCGGGACAGGTGCTTGACCTCGCTAGTCTCAATACTTTTTGGTATGAACTGACGCATGGGGCGTATGGCACTGTTCAACGCGCTAAAGGCATTTTTGATGTTGCTGATGGGCGATCGCTCCATTTTGACTTTGTGACTGGACTCGCTGAAGCAACTTATCTGGAACTCAATCTACCCCGCTGGCTGAATGGTAGACCCGATCGCTTTAGCGGCATTGAGGTCGTCGGGGAAGCACTGGAGCAAGAAGCAATTGCTCAAACAATCAAAGAGTGCTGTTTGAATGATCAAGCGATCGCTTATTACCAGCAACAAATCAAAGACTCATTAGACCCAGGAGATGAAGTGGCATGAAAATCGCTGTGATGTCCTGCATTCACGGTAACTATGAAGCGTTGAACGCGGTGCTATCTGATATTGATGACCAAAATGCCGATAAGGTCTACTGTCTCGGTGATCTAGTTGGGTATGGTCCCCATCCCAATGCCGTGGTAGAAATGATTCGCGCGCTCGATATTCCTACCTGTCAGGGGTGTTGGGATGAAGACATTGTGGAAGGATTAAATTCCTGTGAATGCAGTTATCCATCAGTGTTGGCAGAGAAGCGAGGAAAAGTCGCACACGACTGGACAAATCAAGTCATTCATCCAGAGGTGCGAGAGTATCTGGCTCAGTTGCCCCTGAGTTTACGCGATGACAACCTGTGTTTTGTGCATGGCAGTCCCCATAATCAGCACGAATACTTGATGCCAGAAGTGGATGCATTTGTGGCGATGGAGCGAGTGCTGGCAACGGGTGCTGATATTTTGTTTTGTGGTCATACTCATGTGCCCTATGTGCGATCACTCGATGTTGGACAATTGCAAATCCGCGTCAAACTCACTGGAAAATCAGAACCTCAAAATACTAGCTTCTCTGCACCGCTCAAGCGCATTGTCAATGCGGGATCAGTCGGTGAACCCCGTCACGGTAGACCGAATGCTACCTACGTGATTTATGACAATGACACGGATCAAATCACGTTACGAGAAGTGGAATACGACTATCAAAAAACTTGTGCTGCCATTATCGAAAATGGGTTACCGCCTGTATTTGCTTGGCGACTGTCAAAAGGACTAGAGTATGCTGAACGAGCCGATGATCCAACCCATGTGTGTGAACGGTAAAACACCATGACGAATTGGGCAATTTTGAGCGGAATTGAAGGTAATTTAGCCGCTTATGAAGCGGTGCTGGCAGATATAAAACGGCAGCGACAACCCATTGAGGAATTATATATTCTGGGTGATGCGATCGCTGCGATCCCTGAAAGTACAAATGTGATCCAACGGATCAGATCTCCCCGTCCTGATGAACCTGTACCCCAGGTCTGTCAGGGTTGGTGGGAAGAACAGTTGCTGATTTTGCACGGGCTGGGACGAACGGGAGAACCGACCGAACTGATTGAGCGCTATGGAATCGAGATGGTGAAAACTTTGTGGGATGCAATTCCACGAGAAATGGTTGAATGGGTGCGATCGCTCGACTTTGGTCTCTTTGAACTCGACTGCTTACTGATTCACGGCAGCAGTGTCGATGTTGGTGATGAATTAACTCCTGATACACCTGCGATTCAAATGCTCGATCGCTTGATGCGGATGGATGCGAATATGCTCTTCTGTGGGCGATCGGGATTAACGTTTCAATACGAGATTCAGCAGGGTAGTGTAACCTCCAGCATCACAACTTTAGATCAGGTAACTACACCACAAGCCATTCTGGTTAAACCCCGACAGGTGATTGGGGTAGGGAATATTGGACGCATTCCCGGACAGGCAACCTACACGCTCTATAATCCTTACACCAATCATATTGAGTTTAGAACAGTTCGGTATGGCTCAGGGAAGGGGTTTCAGCCATTGAAGGACAAATTATTTCCACCTCTAAATAATCGGTTGATGACGTGAAAAGTCGCTAAGATTACGACAAGTCAACTTTGTAATCAGTCGGAGTCAGTGTATGGCAAGCATCGAAGTGATTATTCGAGACGACGATGGCAACATCATCAGCCAGCAACCAGCGACACAAGTAAACCTGAAAAACGCGAACTTAGACTCGATTGAAGCGGACGTGGAACAGTGGCGCAAAGAAACCTTGCCAAAAATCGAGTCGGAATTGTTGCAGCAAGCACAAACGGACTTTACAACCGGGGAAAAAACAAGTTAGGACTGCGCTGTCATGGAACCAGAGTGATGACGCTGAAGACGTTGCATGGCGCGTTTGAATTTCAAGTGCAGAAGTATCAGCTTGAAGGGGTGAGCCTCAGTTATCTGGAACTGACGCAGCCAGAGACACGCCCGAATTTAGGTCGAGGACTGCAAGAGTTTTGCGCGTACTACAGCAATCGCCTCAGTTATCGAGAAGTCTCGGAGTTGGTCGAACGGCAGTGTGGAACACGAGTGTTCAGTTCGCAAGGGATTTGGCAATTGGTACAACAGCAAGCCCTGCAACTGAGTGACGGGATAGAACGCAGCATAGTTGCACAACCGAGTAAGCCGATGCTTGAAGTTGCGACGAAGGTTGAGCTGTACGATGAACCCAGTGCCGAAGTGATTCTGTATGATGATGCGATTGGAGTCAAAGCTCAGAAGCCGCAACGACCGCGCCGAGATGCCGCTGCAACCGAAGAGCCTGAGCATCCGAAGACCGTCGTGACCGATGTGGTGGTGCTGCAAACTGCTCCTGAGCAATTCGAGTACTTGAGCGCTCCGATGGCTGCCGATGGGTCAGTGCGATTGCCGATTGAAACGGTCGTCCTCTCCCGGATGCAGCAGGTCTATGGACAATCTGAGACCCCATTACCGCTTGTTGTCATCAGTGACGGAGCTACCGTCATCCGCAATCGATGGAATCGTACCTTTAGCAGTGCTGTGGTGGTGATTCTCGATTGGTATCACCTGTGTGAGAAGGTGCGGCAATTGATGTCAATGATTGCTCAATCGAAGACCGAGAAAACAACGCATCTCAAGCTCTTATTGAGTGACCTGTGGCATGGGCGCACCCAAGCAGCACTCGACTATCTTCAGCAGGTTGTCCCACGCAACCGAGAGAAATGGCAAGAGTTGATCACCTACTTGAAGAAACATCAGCATGAGATCGTGGACTATGAACAGCGACGACAAGTGGGAAAATCCATTGGCAGTGGACGGGTAGAAAAGGCGGTTGACCAAGTGATTGGCTCTCGCCAGAAACGCAAGGGCAAGAGTTGGAGACCGCAAGGCAGTCATGCACTCGGTCTGCTGAAAGTCCTTGAACTCAATGGCAAATGGCAAAAATATTGGTTTCCTCAGTCCGCGATCGTTTAAATCAACCGATTATTTAGAGGTGGAATTATTTTGACAGTTGTTGCAGCCATTTTGTTATTACCTCTCTTTGTTAAAGCTCTACGATTACGCGGAGTTTTGCGCTCTGCTTGGAATAAGGGGGAACATGAGAATTACAAGAACTAGCAAGCAACCTCTATAGCCATTGAAGGCTCTGCTCTGAATGGTTGTTTGCTACCATAGAGTTTAGAAACCTGGGAATATCTATGACTCTATCAATTGCCCTTGAACCTACGCCTATAGAGACTGATGCTTATGGTGTTGTGCGAGTTTCTAGAACTCGTGTCACCCTAGATACTGTCGTGACGGCTTTTTTAGAGGGATGTACGCCAGAGGAAATAGGAGAGCAGTATCCATCGCTTCAACTACCAGATATATATCTCGTTATTGGTTACTACCTCAGACATCGGGATGAGGTTCGTACCTATCTTGCAGAACGCCAGCGTCAGGCAAACATAATTCAGGAGGAGGCTGAACAGCGGTTTAATCCTATTGGAATACGTGATCGCTTAATTGCTAGACGTAATCAGTCCAGGTAATCTAAAATGTCTCGATTTCTGGCTGATGAGAATTTTAATAACCAAATCGTGCGGGGTGTTTTTCGTCAAAGCCCAGATCTGAGCATTGTGCGTGTTCAAGATGTGAGCTTGTCGGGAGCAGATGACCCAGCCGTTTTAGCATGGGCAGCCCAAGAAGGGCGAATTGTTTTGACTCATGATGTTGCTACGATGATAACTTTTGCTTATGAACGCATTCAAGCTGGATTGTCAATGCCTGGGTTGTTTGAGGTGAGTCGTCGTGTTCCAGTAGGGTTAGCGATAGAGGAAATTATCTTAATTGCGGAGTGCAGCCTTGAGGGTGAGTGGGAAGGACAAGTAAGATTTCTCCCTCTACGATAGACAAGAATAGCGATCACCACCTAACACTGCGTTGGTGCGGACGGGCGAGAGATCTTGGTGCTGAGTTCCAGGTTATCTGCCGCCGCTCACTTTAGCCGTTGGGCGGCTTAAGTTATCCGTCAAAGTTATTAGTAGAGAGGTAATGAGATGTCAGACTCAGTTTACGATTAAAGAATACTGCTATGGAAAGTACGAATCTTCTCACCCTACCCGACAATCGACGGTTAGCCTATGCAGAGTACGGCGACCCCAACGGGCATCCCGTTTTCTACTTTCATGGTGGCGGAACTTCTCGTTTAGAGCCATTGTTGTTAGGCGATGAAGTCTTTATCCGATTAGGCTTACGACTGATTGCGCCAGATCGTCCGGGAATCGGACAGTCAGACTTCCAACCGAATCGCGGATTTTCTGATTGGACGAAGGATGTCACATTTCTTGCCGATGCCTTGGGA
Source organism: Myxacorys almedinensis A (assembly GCF_010091945.1). Taxonomy (GTDB): domain Bacteria; phylum Cyanobacteriota; class Cyanobacteriia; order Leptolyngbyales; family Leptolyngbyaceae; genus Myxacorys; species Myxacorys almedinensis. The sequence goes on along the minus strand of NZ_WVIE01000052.1, from coordinate 3,249 downwards.
GTAGACAAATTCTCAGTGCTGGGTGTTTCGTCGGGAGGCGGCTATACTGCTGCCTGTGCTGCAAAGATTCCTAATCGATTACATTCAGCCGTGATCGTTTCAGGAGCATGGGAATTTACAACTGCGGATTTGCTGAAATACAATCGTTGGAGTTTGATTTTAATCAAGCGTTTTCCCTGGCTGTATCAAGCCTCAATGAAATTGACGCAGCGATTGCTTAATGGTCCTCCAGACAAACTATTAGAAACTTTAGGAAAAAGACTTCCGGAAGCAGATTATGCGGTATTAAAATCGCCAGGTCGGATAAAGAAAAGCTGTGAGGCTTTGAACGAGGGACTTCGTTCAGGAACACGAGGAACCGCCTGGGATCTTCAGCTTTACTTCAGAAAATGGGACTTTAGTTTAGATGAAATTCGGATGCCGCTGACATTGTTCTATGGTGAAGAGGATCGGAATGTTCCGCTTGATCTGGTAAAGCGAATTGCTGCGACTCTCCCAACGACTAAGCTGGTGATGTATCCAAATGAAGGACACATCTCGGTGGTGGTGAATCAGATTGAAGCGATCGCCAAAGCGCTCTCAAATGAATGAGAACCTTGTATTTGCGTTGACGTAGTTCAGGCTAACAATCCCGTTGCACACCGACCGTATCGAGTTTTTTCGTTGAGTCCGAGAGGTTGCTAACGGCAGGTGAAGCGGGTCGTTAGGCGCTTGAAGTCATATTTAGGAGTTGCATACAAAAATGAAAACTCAGTACTTTACAGTGACAAGTCTTGATGGCTTCATTGCGACTGAGAATGACTCACTAGATTGGCTGTTTCCGCTTGGTGACCTGAATGACTCCAACTATCCAGAGTTCATTTCAGATGTGGGTGCGTTGGCAATGGGATCAGCAACTTACGAGTGGATGGTACGCAACGCCCAAAAGGTTGCCAATGAGACTGGCTTTGCTTGGCCATACACTCAGTCAGCCTGGATATTCTCTAGTCGCAAGCTGACAACAATCGAAGGTGCGAACATCCGATTCGTCAATGGAGATGTACACCACGCCCACACCCAAATGCGAGTTGCTGCTGGCACCAGAAACATCTGGATAGTTGGAGGCGGAGATCTGGCTGGTCAGTTCTACGATGCTGGTTTACTGGATGAGCTTATCATCCAGGTTGGCTCGGCCACCCTCGGCAAGGGTAAGGCACTATTCCCTCGCAAAGTACTAAGCCCATTTCTGCGCCTAGTGTCTGTTCATCAGATGGGTGCTGGCATGGCTGAGTTGCGCTATGAAGTACACAAAGGCGGTGTGAGTGGAGCCGCCTAACAATTGCAATGCAGCGGACTGTTGAAGCTCCTGGTTGTGATGCAAAGGCTGTTTGCCGCCGCTGATTGCAACCGTTAGCCTGCTTAAGCCATAGTTTGAGGCGTCTTGAGAGATTATCGGTGAGGCACGAAAATTGTGGAAAGAGAAGACCTATGGAAGGAATTCGAGAAGAGCATTGATCTGTATAAGTTCTATCTAGATATGGTGCTGAAAGATATGGTGCTGAAAGCCAGCATATTCATTTTTGGTATCACAAGCGCGATTATTTTATATTATTTCTCGAACATAAATAAGCCGCTAATTAAATTGAGTTTTGTCCTTCCATTGATTATGAATGCTGGCTTTACTTATCTGTGTTTCAAGGGATCTTCATTTGGAGATATTTTAGATAAAGAGCATGAAAAACTCTCTGAGGAGCTTGGAACAAGACTGTTCGGTAGTCCTATTTAGTAAAGGATAGAGAATAAGCAGCTTTACAAACAACTGGGTAACTCTGAACGTATCTGTTTGTTGTAGTGATGGATGAAATACCAAATCGCTCCAATGTGATTCTCCAGCTTCTTAGAAAACGATAATGTCTTCCTCACTAAACGTGACACTCGTTGTCTCAGCGTGTTGTTGAATCGTTCAATGTAGCTGGTCAAGCCACTTTCCTTGCCAACTGCACGATGACGCTTACTTGGTAAAACCTTGGCATCAGCTTCCCAGTAATCGCTGTACACGATGGCGCATTGTCGATAGACCGCAGGCATCGATTGCCACAATCGCATTGCAGCCTCTGCTGAGCGGTCGCCAATGTAGCATCCAACAATCTCACGGGTTACGACATCGAGTGCTAACCACACCCACTGCTTGTTGCCCTTGTTATTGACAAACGACCATAATTCATCCATCTGCACCTCTAAGTGCCCCTTCGCTTTGGGTTGCACTTGCCCCCGTTGCTGCACCCTAGCGTAGCAACGGTTGACATAGCGTTGCAGCCAGTCCTCCGATAGGTTCATCACACGAGCAATACCCGCCAAAGGAATCTTCTCTAACAACAGGCAATCAATCATCGCTTTGCGGTCTGGGTCGATGGGTTTCCATTGCGGGTCTTCAACGAACTGGCGACCACAATCACGACATTTATAGTTTTGCTTACCACGACGAGTGGTGCCGTTTCTCATAATGTCGTCTGAGCCGCAGTTAGGACAGAGAAGATAAGGCTTCATGGTGGAAAATTGGAAAGTAGGAGATGCATCACAAGAGATTCAACCATGATAGCGACTTCTAATTTCTCTATCCTTTACTAAAGGGCATTACCGACTGTTCTTCACTTTCAGTCCCCTGCACGAAGTGCTGCGTTTGTTTGCAATTCTGCACGCTCTAGCATCTATTGGATTAGTCGTATTGATGACAAATCTGGTTTAATTCTGTAGACAACTAGAGAGCCGATGCCCATATGAGTGAAAGTGTATACATCGAAACCAGTATTTTAGGCTACCTGACAGCTAGATCAACCAAAAATTTGATCCTCGCTGGAAATATTGAAGTCACTAGAGATTGGTGGGAATTGCGACGAAGTGCTTTTACTCTCTACATCTCACAGGTCGTTCTAGATGAAGCAACACAGGGTAATGGAGAAATCGCGACTCAACGGTTGGAAGCTGTTCGCGGTTTTCCACTACTGGAAGTAACAGAATCTGTACAAAACTTAGCTGTTCAGTTCATGACTAGAAGTAATCTTCGGTAGTGCCCTGAAGGAAAGGATAAGAATTAAAATGAGAAGAGTTGCTCAGAACCAACTGGATCATGAAAGAAATTCATCCTTGTCCAGACTGCGGGTCTGAAGATGTGAGTCGAAATGGTCATACTCGACATGGTAAGCAGACCTATAAATGTCGAGATTGTAGACGGCAGTTTGTGCTGAATCCGCAATGGCAAATGTTAAGTGA
>NZ_WVIE01000051.1 GCF_010091945.1 Myxacorys almedinensis A | reverse complement strand
ACCTGACATTGCTGTTTTTCTCCACACGGCAGAACCCATTCTCTCATTTGTCTCTCCCTTTTTTCAATTTGGTATCACCCGAATGTTGCTGGCATCCACTTGCGTCACGCGCACATTGGCAATGTCACTGGTTAGATTCCCCGCACTGAACTCGGTGGCATTCGTGAGCGCCAGCACCGCATTGGGAATGTCGGCAATTAGGCTGTTGCCCTCAGTGCGAAATTTGGTAGCATCGACCTGTAAGGGTTTGCCCTCGGCGGTTTCCAGAGTAATGTCCCACCTAGTGTCGGTACGCTCCAGTTTCACATTGGTCACCTGCACCGTGGCGGCTTCAATCTGTGCCATCCAGTCTTTGACGGTAGTAGCGGGACGGCTGAGGTCACGAATGCGGATTTTCCTACTCCCTACCTCCCCATCTCCCCCTTGCGAAGCGTGGCGCAGCCTGCTCCCTATCTCCTCCGCCCCTACTGACGGCGCAATCAAAACCGAGACGATACCTGCAACCACTGTCCACTTGAATGAATGACCCATAACGCTCCACACCCACAGTAAAAACTCTGTAATCAAGAACAATTCTCAAGAGATTACTGGATTACAGGGGGCAATTGGCGATCGCCAGGTTTCGCAAACGGAGTTTTTCGTCACTCAAACGGAATTTTTGGCTATGCCATAATTAACCCAATGATGCATCTTGCAAAGCAATGAGTGCCAAAGAGCAACTTCTTCAAGAAATTGAGCAAGCCCCAGACTTTCTAATTGACGAACTACTTGACTTTCTTCTGTTTGCCAAGATGCGGCGGCTTCAGGAGCCACCTGCTTTGAAGGGCGATCGTCCAGAGACACCCGGAAAAGGGTTGCTTAGACTCCTTGAAAAATTTCCCTTAACGGAAGCAGAATCAGCGCTACTGCCAACGGATCTGGCAGCCCAACACGATCACTATCTCTATGGATTGCCCAAGCGAGATTAAATGAAACAGGTGTTCGCTGATACCTTCTACTGGTTAGCACTGCTAAACTCCCGTGATGAATGGCACAACACTGCACTCAAAATGGTCGATACGCTTGAAGATGTGCAAATTGTAACGATCGACGAAGTGTTGGTAGAGGTTCTAAACGCGCTCTCCGCCTATGGAACGCGAATGCGCCAGCGTACCGTAGAGACGGTAAAGGAATTTGCTAACGAACCAAACGTTTTACACATCCCTCAATCACGCAGTACGTTTGCCAATGGACTTGCACTCTACGAACAGCGATTAGACAAAGAATATAGCTTAACCGACTGCATATCGATGCAAACCATGCGTCAGATGGGAATTGTGGAAGTCTTAACTGAAGACAAGCATTTCACGCAAGAGGGCTTCATCATTCTCTTTAGGAAAGAATTGCTTTAGGGCTGCTGCCAAACTTTTTGCGGAATGCCGTGGCAAAACTCCGGCGGTTTGCATACCCTACCTTGCGGGCAACCTCTTCCACATTCATGTGGCGTTCAAATAAAAGCTGGTATGCCTGTTCCAGTCGATAGTCGAGTAAGTAACCAAATGTGGTTTTACCAAACACCTGCCGAAAGCCCCGCTTGAGGCTGCATTCATTCAAGCCGACCTGGTGTGCCAGATCCATGAGCGTGGGTGGATGATGCAGATCCCGCAGCAAAATCTCCCTGGCACGGTGGAGGCGATCGACCTCCTCGGACGGCAATGGGGATAAAGGTACTCGCCCTCGCTGTGCCTCTACTTCTTCGGCAATGATCACTGCTAGCAGTTCCAGTGCCTTACTTTCCAGATAGATCCGCTTGGTGATGCCCCAGTAGGGACAGTGTAGAATCTGACGCGCGATCGCCTGCATAGCAGGGGAAGCTGTCGCATAACGAGCAGTGGCTAGTTGAGTTGACTGTCTGACTAAATGTTTCAACTCGGGTGGAACTTCCCCCGATCGATTGCCTGAAAAGGAGCAAAATCGCTCCGGTGATATCCAGGCATCAACAATCAAAAAAGGTTGTTTTGCGGAGGTTGCTAAAATTTGGCTGGGCAAAGCCCCCCCCACTCATCAGCAAATACTGTCCGACTCCTTGGCTGGGCAAAGCCCCCCCACTCATCAGCAAATACTGTCCGACTCCACCGTTCTGTTCGTTGCTGCTGTGAACATCCCGCATTTTACGAGTTCCCATAAAGCAACAACCATACAGCAAATCACTGCTTGATCGCTCTGAAGCCTGGATTACCAGGTCGTCATGCAGTTGATAGTGGCTGATCAATATCCCCAGTCCCGCTGGCAGGTCGATCGTCCGGCTGTATCCTTTGCCAAACTGGGACGGGTACTGCCAGGAGATATCAAACTCATCGGCAGGGTCGTATTGTTCCTGGGTGGATTCATCTTCAAAGAAAATGTCAAAGAAATGATGGCGCGAGATGCTGATGGTCATAGCAGTAAATGAGAATAAGTAGCATCTTCTAGAATCGCTGGATTGGGATAGGAAGGCAAGCGCGATACGCTATTTGCCATGACAACCAATTCACTTTGGATCTGCCACAAAAACGATCGTGGCAATGAGTATAGCGACAAAAAGAATAGGCACAGCAAGCTGCACTCTCTGAATTAATAGCGGTAGGGCGATCGCACATTTTTGATAACTTGCAACTATGCCCTAACCCAAAAACTTGAGAGGCATAACGGCAGAGGTGAGCGGCAGCAGATTACCTATAACTCAGCATCAAGATCTCTAAACTGTCCGCTCCACCGCAGTGTTGGGCTGCTTGGCAAGCCGCTCGTACACCAGCTACTTGAATGAACGCTCATAATCTTGAACAAACTGCTCAAATGCAATGGGTCGTCTCCCAGTTATTTCAGCAACTATATTCGTTATTGTCGGGTGTCCTTCACTTGCCACTTGCCACGATGCAACAATCGCTGCCGCATACCACTCGTGCAAACCAGCCTGAAGTAAAGTTCGCTTAAAATCACAGAGTGAAACATTGATATAGGTAATTTTTTTATTTGCAGCAGCAGAAAGCTGTTCAGCAATACCTTTTAATGGAAGCATCTCTAAGCCCGTGATGTTATGTGTGTTCCCCTCACCATCCGTTCTAGTCAATACCATATGTGCAACACGCACGACATCACGAATATCCACGGGGGCAGTTTTTGCTCCTTTCATTGGCAAAGATAAAGTTCCTTGTGTTCGTATCTCAGGTGTAAACCACAAGAAGTTTTGCATGAAAGAATTAGATTGCAAGATGGTAAACCTCATACCGGATTGCTTGAGATACTCCTCCGCGATCGCATGTTGTTTGAAAAAATGACAGTTTGATTCAGGATTTGCTTTTACCGTAGACAGCTTGACAATATGCTGGATGCCAGCGGATTTAGCTGCTTCAAAGAGTTGAATCTCTTGCTCTGCTTGATTCAGCGTATTTGGTGGAATGTCCATGAGGCGATTGCATCCAGACAACGCTGCATTGAGAGTACTCAACTGTGTAAAATCCCCTAGAGTAACGGAAGCTCCAGATGCCTGAAGATTTGCTGCTTTTTGGGGGTTTCGCGTCAGCACTCTCACTGGTTCACCCGCTTTCAAGAGTGCCTCAATTAATTTGTTGCCGACCCTTCCTGTCGCCCCTGTGATAATAATCATCCAAGACTACCTGATTTCAATATCCAACAACTTCTCCATGAAAACCTGGCATGGGCTGTCGTTATATCTCTCAATTGGATAAAAGCTGAGCTTTCGATAAAGCTTGAGTGCCTCTGGTTGTCGTTCTTCATTGGCTAAGTCAAGCCTGATCTTGCGATACCCTGCCTGCTTTGCAAAACCGCAGAGCAGTTGAGCCATTTTCCAGCCTAATCCTTGTCCTCGATACGCTTTGAGAAACCACATCCGCTTGAGTTCGCAAATTTCATCATTAAGTTTTCGGATCGCTCCAGTGCCGACAACTTGATCGGCATCAACCAACACTAAAAACGTGCCGCTATTATCGAAATAATGTGTTTGCACATTCTCAATGTCGGACATTGAATCATAGCGCCTCAAATCTTGTTCAGTCAGGATACCTTGCCAAATTTCTAGACAAACTGCCGTGACAATTTGTTTGGCTTGTTCAACCTGATGTTGCTGGATTGGTTTAACCTCAATCATTGGGATTAGTTTACGTGCTAATAGGTCATAGAATTCAACCTAGTGCTAGCTTAATCTTTGTTGCACCACCAAGAACTTTAAACCACCGCCCCACCAGTAACCTAAAGCAGCCCAACGCTCCGCTTCACCCGCTGCTAGTAATCTCTCGGACTCAACCAATAATTTTGAGCAGTCGGCGTGCAAGCGGATTGTTATACAGCTTCGCCTCGCCAGTCTCCCCGAAGAATTGCCCATATTTTTACATCTTCAAACACTCCCCACTTTCGTACTCGTTGACGTAAAACCCCTTCTTGTATAAACCCATTTTTCTGCAAAACTTTACCTGAACCTGGATTTCTAACCATGTGGTAGGCGTAGAGCCTGTTGAGATCTAAATTCTTAAACCCAAAGCGGAGCATAGGCTTTAATGCTTCACTCATATACCCTTGACCCCACACCTGAGCTGTCAACCAAAAACTCAATTCCGCTTGAGAGTGTTCTCGCTCAATATCTCGAATTTCGATGACTCCACAGAATGCTTTCTCAGATTTGCGCTCAATGACAAATGAAACTGAATGCCCTGCCTTAAAATTCTGAATTTGCCTTTGTATATATTGCTCCGCTTCACCATCAGGATACGGATGAGGAATAGAAATCATTGTATCAGCAACTTCATGAGCACCTGCCGCGCCTTGAAGCAATGGTGCATCTGCAAGAGATAAAGGGCGCAGAATCAATCTGATTGTTTCAAGTGTAGATTGAGCAAGCATGAGACGACTTTCTCTCGACCGACCTTTCCAGCAAATCTTAACATCGAAATTTCTCATCGCTGGCTTGCACCAGAACAATTGAGCACCTGCTGTATAACTATTATTTAGAGAGAAAGTTTCCGCATATCACCTTAAATTGGCTGGATCGGCGGAAAGTCTCCGCATATCATCCCAAAATGGGTGAATAGGCAGATAATCTCTGCCTAATATGCTTATCTGGATGGATAGGCGGAATTTCGCTTATTTTCAGATTTAGTCTGGCTGTCAGGCACAGGTTCCCTGCACTAGAGGCGACCCCTTGCAGGTAACTCGAAGCGGTTCCTACGGAGTTGCGCTCTGCGCTAATCGCGCTAGTTGCTTTCGAGTTGCGCTTTGCGAATCGCATCCCCTCCACTAAAATAAGTAAGCCCGACCCAATTATTCATCAACAGCAATGGCAGAGACCCTATTTTTCAACGCCCTACGGGAAGCGATCGACGAGGAAATGGCAAAAGATCCCACCGTGCTGGTGATGGGGGAAGATGTCGGGCACTATGGCGGCTCCTATAAAGTGACAAAAGATCTCCACAAAAAATATGGAGACCTGCGGTTGCTTGATACCCCGATCGCAGAAAATAGCTTCACGGGCATGGCGGTGGGTGCAGCAATGACCGGATTGCGCCCCATCATCGAAGGCATGAATATGGGCTTTTTGCTGTTGGCATTTAACCAGATTGCCAACAATGCTGGGATGCTGCGCTATACCTCTGGCGGCAACTTCAAAATTCCGATGGTGATCCGAGGTCCAGGTGGCGTGGGCAGCCGTCTCGGAGCCGAACACTCTCAGCGTCTCGAAGCTTATTTTCAAGCCGTTCCGGGTCTCAAAATTGTCGCGTGTTCAACGCCGCGCAACGCCAAAGGGTTACTCAAATCTGCCATTCGTGATAACAATCCGGTGCTGTTTTTTGAGCATGTCTTGCTCTACAACCTCAAAGAAACCTTACCTGAAGGGGAATATTATCTGCCGCTAGACAAGGCAGAAATTGTCCGGAAGGGAAAAGATGTGACGATTTTGACCTATTCTCGGATGCGCTACCACGTTTTGCAGGCGCTAAAAACCCTCGAAAAAGACGAGGTTGACCCAGAAGTGATCGATCTAATTTCCCTCAAGCCGCTAGATTTTGAAACGATCGGCGAGTCAATTCGCAAAACCCATCGCGTGATTGTGGTTGAAGAATGCATGCGAACCGGCGGCATTGGCGCAGAATTAACGGCATCGATCAACGATCGCTTTTTTGATGAGTTGGATGCGCCTGTGTTGCGAATGTCGTCGCAAGATATTCCGACGCCTTACAACGGAACGCTGGAGAGCTTAACGATCGTCCAACCTCAGCAAATTGCTGAGGCGGTGAGGCACATGGTTGCTGCCAAGGTTTAATAGCGGCTATTCCAATGCATGGAGAGGCTATGTTCTAGCTTGTCGGGTTTGGTTTCATCGTCGATCGCTTTGACGACCCGTCGATAAATATCTTCTGCCTGCTGAGGCGAGTTGCCGATGCTGGTTAGCCCTAGCTTGCCAAACTCTGATAGACAGCCCATCAGGTGAAACACGGTTCCCGTCTCGGTACTGGTGTCAAAGTGAAGCTGATGGTGAGCAATGATATCCATCAAATCGTTGGGCAAGAGACCTTGATATTGCGGCTTTTGCAAGTTGTCAGTTGCCATGTAATATTTGGCGCGCCCTTGCTGGCTATAGAACGCGCCGCTCGACAGATCGTAGCGTCCATTCGTCAGAAACTTGAGCGTCATAAATGGATGCGTCGTACCGCCTTTTCGGAGGTTAATCTCGATCGCATGGAATTCCCATTCCCCTGTGTTGGGCTGCACCACCGCGATAAAATCGACGCCAAACCGCTCTAGTGCGCCTTTTTCTGCGAGGCATCGACCGACTTTGAGGCTTAAATCTTGAATGGTCAACCGGTAGGCGTCATCTGCCGGAAAGCGGCAGCCCAGATAAATTTGCTTGCTGGGCCCGCCTAGAATCTGGTCGTGGGTGGAAAGAATTTCGACTTCACCATCGGGCGTGATCCGACCTTGAACGCTGGGTGACAGTTTGTTCTCCCCTTCCACAAATGCCTCTGCGATCGCACCCAATTCTGAAATGCGATTGCCGTAATTCTCCCAAGTTTCGGCTTTAGACTCAAACTCTAGCGCAGAGAAACGATCGTAGATTTTCGTCACGCGCTCAGCATGGCTCGCCGCTCCTGGCTGATAAGCTCTTAAGGGACGCAGATCAAACAGCGCATTGCCTTCTCCCGAAAAGCCTTCGTTGAGTTTCACCACCACGCGCTGCAACTCTGGCTGCCGTTCCCACAATTGCGCGATCGCCACGGCGAGATCTTTTTCAGTCCACATCAAGGGGCTGCCGTCTGGGTGGGGCACGCCTGCTTCGGCAAAGATTTGCCGACTGCCGCTTTTTGTCCCCCACATCAGCAAGTCTGGATCGAGGGCATACAGCGGAATGCCAAGCTGCACCGATAAATCACGCTCCATCGCCGTGGAATTGTAGCAAATCATGTATGCCCGATTGGGGTTAACCGCTTGACGAATGCGTTCTAACAACCGTGGACGATCGAGAATTTTTTGGCTGAGGGTTTTGAGGGATGAATCGTAGGCTGACAGCAGCAGCAAGCGATCGCGGGCATGGGAAAACGGAATTCCCGGCAAAAGCTGCAAATAGTAGTCAATAATGCTGGGATGGAGGGGCTGAGAGGTGACAAATACCAGACGGGTGCGGGGGTTTCGCAGGCGAATCAGAGAAAAGAGGAGGCGTTCTTCGTAGTGAAAAAAGCCTTCAATCTTCAAGAGTTCGCGCTGATCGACGCTGATCGATGGCACAACGACAATATCGGCGTCGCACATCTCAAAGTCTTCGACATTGCTCCAGCGATCGCGCAGTTGAGCCTGAAACTGCTGAAAACGCTCTGAAATGCTAGATGATTCCATCTCTATACGAACCTGCCACCAAGCGGGATACTAGTCATCATACATATTAGAAGGAGATTGACAACACGAGCGCAGGAGAGATTTTAGGCACACAGCACCATAAAACCGTTGAAAGAGAATGTCAATGGAAAAGACAAGCCTGAGAAAACAGATTCTTAATCGGCGAAAGCAGTTATCCCAACCGGAATGGGATCATAAAAGCAAGCAAATTTGCAAACACTTAGAGAAACTACCTTTGATGCAGCACGCCAACACTGTGTTGTCTTACGTTAGCATTCGGCAAGAGCCAGATTTGCATGCCCTCACCGTTGCGCTTCCAACCAAAAGGTGGGGGTTTCCTCGCTGTGTGGGGCAATCTTTGGTGTGGCATCACCCTGCGCCCGATTGCTTTGCGCTACAACCAGGGGCGTATGGCATTCTTGAACCTGATCCTGGCTCTCCCGTGCTGCATCCCGAAGAGGTCGATTTGCTGTTGGTTCCGTGTGTCGGGTGCGATCGCAGGGGCTACCGACTGGGCTACGGCGGCGGTTATTATGATCGGCTATTTGGCACTTTAGCCTGGGCAAATAAGCCTGCGATCGGCATCCTGTTTGAGTTTGCCGTAGTTGACGAACTGACGATCGACCCGTGGGATCGTGCCCTCACTGGAAGGTGTACCGAAGCGGGTGTGACGTTGTTTCGCAATTAACGATCGCTACCGAATCTGAAAATTGACCGGAAGCTGAAGATAGATATGTTGCGGATCGTTCATCGATCGCAGCGCCTCAAGTTGCTGCTGCACCGTTTCAATGCCTTGGGTTAACAAATCGTCAGGCTTCGGGGCGGCGATACCCAAGCTCGCTCCGACCAACCGTTCTAACAGCCGCTCTTCAAACGTGCGAGACTTTGGATACTCCTCAACCTGCCAGTCGTCTCCTAGCTTGGCGCGGTTTGCCGCATCGCGAATTGCTTCGTCTAACCCTCCTAATTCGTCTACCAATCCCAAAGATTTTGCCATCCCACCCGACCAAACTCGCCCTTGAGCGATTTCTGCAACCTTCGCTTTATCAAGCTTGCGAGACTCAGAAACCTTGCTCAAAAACTGATCGTAAATCTTGTCTACCGATCGCTGAATTAGCTTCAACTCTTCAGGGGTTTTGGGGCGAGACAGGGTTTGAGCGTCGGCAAAGCGCCCGGTTTTGACCGTATCCCATGTGATGCCATTTTGGTTTGCCAATTTTTGCACATTCAAAACCTGCCCAAATACCCCGATCGAACCCGTGATCGTATTAGGTTCGGCATAGATGCGATCGCTATAGGTAGCAATCCAATATCCTCCAGACGCCGCTAGATTGCCCATCGACACCACCAGAGGCTTGGCTTTGCGCGCCAAAATTGCCTCTCGTTGAATCACATCTGAGGCGGTGGCACTGCCCCCCGGACTGTTGACCCGTAAAACAATCGCTTTTACATCGTCGTCTAAGCGAAGATCTCGTAACTGCCGCGCAATCCGATCGCCGCCTGCATTCCCGGCAGTTCCCTGCCCGTTGACGATCTGCCCATCGACATACACGATCGCGACCTGATTTTGGCTGTTTTGTCGGGTTGCCTTGTCTTCTGCCACACGGGCATAGTTTTTCAAACTCACTTGGCGAAAGGATTTACTCTCTTCGTCGTTGCCAGTTAGGGTTTTGAGTTGGGCACTCATCTCGTCGGCATAAAGCACCCGATCCACCAACTTGCGATCGCGCGCTTCGGTAGCCGTGAGAAACCCAGCACTATCGACAATCTGCTGAAGCTGAGCGGGTTTGAGGTTGCGAGATTTGCTGGTGGTCGCCACAAACTCGCCCCACAAATCATTGAGCCACTGTTGAGTCTGTTGGCGATCGGCAGGGCTACGGCTAGAGCGCAAGAAAGGCTCAACGGCTGACTTATATTTTCCGACCCGCGTCACCTGCACGCCAACCCCATAATTCTGCAACGCCTCGGCAAAGAACACGGCTTCTGCATTAAATCCGTTGATCTCTAAATTCCCGATCGGATTTACGGCAATTTGATCGGCGATCGACGCGAGGTAATATTCCCGCTCTTTCCAATCCACGCCATAGGCATAGATTTTTTTACCCGTCGCCTTAAACTGCTCCAAGGCTTTGCGAACCTCTCGCAGCGTCGCCAATCCAGACGTTGACGACCCCTCACCGTCGTACAGATACAGCCCGGTGATGCGCTTATCTTTCGCAGCAGCATCGATCGTATTCAGCACACTTCTGAGGGCAATGGTGCTGCGATCGCTGCCCGCCAACGCCCCACTCAGCACTTCACGAGGGCTGGCACTAGAGGGCGCATCGGTAATCGTTTCTGAAACATCAAACACCAGGATCGATCGGTCTTTAACGGTCGGCGATGCATCTCGCGAAGATACGGATGCCACAATCACCAGCATCAACAGGCTCCCGATGCTGATACCCATAAAAATGAAAAGACCGAGAACCGTTGCAAGAGTGTGCTTTAAAAAGTCGCGCATAGGTTGAAGGAGAAGATCGAGGAATAAAAACGAGAGCGGCTCCGAGTCAGGGTAACTGGCTCTAAGGGATGAATAAATAGATGCTTCTACATGCTAGTGATGTTTGGGGTATCTGTGTTGCCACTCTGTTGAGTATGGTCGGTGAAGGTTTGAATCTACACTTCCCCGTTTAGGTCATACCAAATTAATCTGACGTGAGTTCGACGAACGGAAGGTAGCGCAAAAAGAAAGCTGAGACTACGTTTGAAAGAGTTGTAAAATTCCTTC
>NZ_WVIE01000050.1 GCF_010091945.1 Myxacorys almedinensis A | reverse complement strand
GATTCCCATCGCGATTGTCATTGATGGCGCGAATCGCCATGATATGAAACTCACGGAAGCAACACTGGCAGCGCAACGCATCGTCCCCGAAGATTGCCCGCAAGGAGCACCGAGAAATATCTGCTTAGACAAAGGTTACGACTACGATGAAGTCAGACAAATTATCAAAGCTTGGGGATATATCGGACACATTCCACCCCGTGACGAAGGACAACGCATCATCCATGCTATGCCGAATTACCGAGCGAGACGATGGGTGGTTGAACGCACCCATGCTTGGATGAATCGATTTCGACGAGTGTTGATTCGCTGGGAGAAGAAGCCAGAACATTATTTAGCAATGCTACAGTTATCCTGTGCTTGCATTGTGGTGCGGGCAATTCAGGTTTTCGGATAGGCTCTTAAAGTCTTTTCCACAACAAATCAACAGATTAAGGAAAAACTCATCTTTCTCTCACAAACGTGTAATACCTTCAAACCAGGTCAAGCGGTTGAACACGTAAAGGCATAGAGCATGGCGCGATCGCAATTTACAAAGCACAAGTTTTGGTTGACAGTAGTGTTGAGTGCGAGCGTCGTAATTGGTGCAGCGATCGCGTTCCAGCGCTTTAGTCTTCAAATGCTACTACACAGTGCCCTACTGTGGGTCAAAAGCCTAGGTTCTACAGGCGTCATTGCGTTCATTGTGATCTACAACTTGGCAACCATTTTATTGATTCCAGGCTCTCTGCTGACGTTAGGAGGTGGGGCGCTTTATGGCATCTTTTGGGGTTCAATATACGTGACCATTGCCGCAATTTTAGGAGCAATCATCGCCTTTTTGCTTGGGCGCTATTTTGCAAGAGGCTGGGTCAGTCAGCAGATTCAGAGTCATCCCAAATTTCAGGCGATCGACACAGCCGTTGCCAGAGAGGGCTTAAAAATTGTTCTGTTAACCCGTCTATCTCCCGTCTTTCCCTTCAACCTGCTCAACTACGCCTTTGGCATTACCCGTGTCTCATTAAAAGATTATGTCATCGGTTCGATCGGCATGATTCCGGGTAGCGTCTTGTACGTTTATATCGGCTCTCTGGCAGGAGACCTCACCGCTTTGGGAATGCCGCAAACTATCAGTCCCCAAGCTCAGATGGTGCAGTGGCTTGCTAAGCTTATTGGTTTTCTGGCTACCGTCGGGGTAACACTCTACATCACCCGTATTGCTAAGCGATCGCTAAACCAGAGTATTGCAGCCAGAAGCAATCGCCCTTAGTCAATCAAGCGATAACGAACTAGCTTGCGGACATTTTCTACCGACGTTCCGAGTTCTCGCGCGATCGCAGCTTCAACCTCTTTCACATCCGTCACCCAATAGGTATATTCCACTTTTTTAAGCGATGAATCCGTAGTTTCAACAACAACGGTTGTCCTGCCGCGCTGGCGATCAACAGCAGCACTAATGACAATAATCGTAACGCCAGCTTTCACCTCAAGTTGCGTGTCTGCTTGCAGCCGATTGGTGCTGGTATAAGAGCGATGCAAAACCTGATGGGCGATCGCATGTCCCGCTAGCCAAAACAAAAGCCCCACGAGGGGGAGCGGTAGCCAAAATTCTGCCCCTGCTTTGCTGAGTAATTTCAAAACGCGATCCGCTCTTCTCATCGGGTTCTAAATCAACAGGCTCTAAATCAACAGGCTCTAAATCACAGGTTCCCAATCACCACCCCAATTCTAATCCCCCGGAAGGAGATAAAATCCTGCAAACGAGTGATGCTGCCTCGGTTGTCTTCTCCTAACTTAATGAAAGAGTTTTGGTAAGGGCAAACGATGCGAATCTTGCTAGTTGAGGATGACCCCGAACAATTGGAACCGTTGCACGCTGCTTTGTCTGGGGAGGGACACATAGTTGATGGCGTGAAAGATGGCGAAATCGCGCGATGGATAGTGTCCCAGCGAAACTACGATTTGCTCATCCTCGATTGGCTACTGCCAGAAGTCAGTGGCATCGATTTATGCCGCACCTACCGGGCATCCGGCAAAAGCGCCCCCGTACTCATGTTGACCGCAAAAGACACGATCCTCGACAAAGTAGCTGGGCTAGATGCCGGAGCCGACGACTACCTAGTAAAACCAGTAAGCGTGTTTGAACTGCTAGCGCGAGTGCGAGCCTTAGGACGACGCTCACCACTTTGGCAAGGCGATTGTCTTCAAGTCGCAGATCTACATCTCAACCTCTCAACCCTCACCGTGACACGGCGCGCAACCTCGATTCAACTCTCTGCCCGCGAATTTCAATTGCTAGAATATTTAATGCGGCATCCCCAACAGGTCTTGAGCCGCGACCAGTTAGAACAAGCCCTATGGGAATGGGGTGATGAACCCGAAAGCAATGCCATTACTGCCTCAGTTCGTCGCTTGCGGCAACGGCTTCAGAGCGTTCATGCAGCAGAATGGCTAGAAGCAGTCTACGGCGCAGGATACCGCCTCAGTCCCAAATCAGAAGATGCTGAATTAAGTCAGGTTCGAGCAGAGCGTTCGTAAACTATGAGAACACCTTCTGCCCTATCTCTAGGCAAGGCAAAGGCAGAGAGCCAGACTGCACTCAATCCCTCTTCCCAAACCATGTTCAATCGCAGTCGGCGGAATTTAGCACGATGGTTCACACTTTCCATGGGAGGGATTTTGGTTGGGTTTGCGGGCGTGCTTTATTATCAAGCAACGGTAGAACAACTCAAACAAGTTGATCAACTGCTCTACCGCAAAGCCAGAGTGATGGCGGCTAGTGTCAAATACGAACCCTGCGGCGATTGTCAGCACCTTAACCTCAACAACGTTCCATTTTTTGGCAATGGGTCGCCGCCGCTTGACAGTGGAATTGTGTATGCCCGCTGGTACAACGCTCAACGGCGCATCCAGCGATTTTTTGGCACACTCCCCACGGTCGATCAGCTTGATGACAGTCCAGAATTTCAAACCGTGCAAATTGAGCCAGGGCAACCCGCGCAACGGCTGCTCCGTCAGATCACATTACCCGTTTATCTCCGTGGAGAATTGATTGGCTACTTGCAAATTGCCCTTCCTCTAGCCGAAATGCAAGATGAACTCCAGCGCTTTCTACTCTCGTTGACTCTGTGGGTTTTACTGACCATTACGCTCATTAGCCTGGCAGGCTGGGGGCTAGGAGGAATCGCAATGCAACCGATTCGAGAAGCCTATGATTACCTCGATCGCTTTACCGCAGATGCCTCCCACGAACTCCGCGCCCCCCTTGCTGCGATTCTCAGCAATGCTCAAGTCGGGTTAATTGCTCCCCTTGAGGCAGGTCAACCCAAACACTACCGGTTAGAAAAGATTGCCGTCGTTGCTAAATCAATGACGGTTCTCATCAGCAATCTTTTGTTCCTCGCCCGACGAACCGGGCACCTCGCGACCGAATCATTGCAGTCGGTTGATCTAACCGAACTGCTACACCAGTTACTCCATGCACCCACCCTTCAGACTGCCGCCCAGCAGGTCACCCTAGAACCAGTGTTGCCCGAACAAGCCGTGACCATTCAAGCCGATCCAGCCTTGCTTACTCAAGCGATCGCAAACCTGATCCACAATGCTTGCAAATTTACACCAGAGCAAGGCTTAGTTCAGGTGCGCTTGTTCACCCAATCTCGATGGGCACTCATTCAAATTCAAGATAGCGGTAGAGGCATTCCGGCTGAGGATTTGCCGCACATTTCTGAACGATTTTATCGGGTCAACAAGGCGCGATCGCGCGAAGCAGGCGGTTCAGGATTAGGACTTGCGATCGCGCAGCACATTATCACAGCCCACGGCGGCAGCATCAACGTGCACAGCGAAGTCGATCGAGGAACAGTATTTCAAATTACGTTACCCTTATCGTAGTTTTGCGCCGATGTTCAAGAAACCCGTGTCATGACAGAACAACGCCTATTCCTGCACAATTCCAAGACTCAACATGGAAGATTTGAAATGGTGAAGCGCGTCTTGTGGGTGGTACAGAGAGAAGCGATCGCTCCTAGCATTACTTAGATCAATATTAGGAGCAATCGTGAAGGTCTGCGCCGTTCATTACAACCGCCGTCGATGCTTTAGGAGCGTTAATTTATCTCAACGTTGCACGAACCATTTTGCAACTGTAAATAATAAGGATGCAGGTGTCATTTTTATATCACATTTGTCCTCGATCTTAAAGATAGGTGCTCGTCTTAGCAGTGAAAGGGTTCACTTCAAGGATCTTCGGTTGAATTTTGCTACTGACTAAGTTGAGACAAGGTTGAGACAAGTAAGCTTAAAAAACATTTTATTTTTATATCGCATCTACTCAGTTTCAAACGTGTACGAGGTTCAACCAATGAATTTAAAATCTTACCAATTAGCCGTCTCTATGCTCGGCATACCTGTTGTCATCCTGGCAGCCAATAGCTTGCCTGCGATGGGTCAAACCCAAGCCCCCCAAAACGTTCAACAGCCGGAAACAACCGATTCTACCCGCCCTGATCTTACAAAAATCTATGGACGAGTGAATCAGGTTAGTGGAAATCAATTCATTCTCAACGCCAACACTGGCACCGTCACTGTCGAAAAACGAGAAGCCCTGAACCTGCGACCCAATGAACCGATTGCAATTACAGGCAGTTTTGATGCCCAATCCAATCGTTTTACTGCCTATTCAATCACTCGCTCAGATGGCACAGTGATTCGGTTTACTCCCAGTGGCGCGTCAGTTAGCCGCATCTCAGACATCCTCAACTAACGCTTGGTCTCAATCTATCAATCAGCAAACCTATCAATCAGCAAACCTATCAATCAGCAAACCCATCAATCAGCAAACCCATCAATCAGCAAACGAGGAGTAAAAGCAGAAACATCATGAATTTGAAACAGCCATTAGCGCTTTTCATAGCGGGAGCAAGTGTAATGGGTCTAGCCCTTGCTGGATATAGTCAACTCTCAAACGCAAGGGCACAAGCTCGCCCGATTCCACAATCTGTTTCTGAAATTTCCTCAGATGCAGTCTTCACATCATCGCCGCGATCGCGCATTGGCGACTTGGCTCAAGCCCAACCCCCTCAAAATCAGACTCAAACCCAAATCGGAGATTTAAAACGCACAGATGGCATTGCGATTTCTGGGCGAGTAGAGAGCATTGTTGGCAATGACTTTATCCTTGAAGACGGCACAGGACAAATCATCGTAGATGCTGGGCCGCGCTGGTGGCAAGAAATTAATCTAACCCAGGGGGAAGAAGTCACCGTTACGGGCAAATTGAGTGATCGATCGCGCGAATTTGATGCCTTCTCGATCCGTCGAGCCAACGGTCAAGTGATCGATATCCGCTCTGGAGACGGTCCACCCCCGTGGGCAGGCAACCCCAACCGCAACAATCGACCGGGACGACGATGAACAATTACAGTCCTTCGCTCGTTGGTGGGTAGCAAATGCGTGCTAATCATCCGCCAATGATTCAACCGAGAGCAGCTAATGGAGCAGAGCAGAGTCTTACTCTCGCCTTGATGCTGCTCACCATCAATCTACAAAACTCTATAATCCACTAGGGAGCTATGATCGCTCCCTTCTCTATAGGCACAGGAGGCAGACAACATGAAAGGATTAGCTGGGAAAACGGCATTAATTACGGGAGCAAGTTCTGGAATTGGGCAAGCGATCGCAATCCGTCTTGCCCAAGAAGGCTGCAATATTGCGATCAACTATCGCTCAAGCCCTGAAGGCGCAGAAGACACCGAAGAGCAAGCAATGCGGCAAGCCTGCGGACAAGTAGAAGAGTGCGGTGTAAGCTCATTTCTGGTGCAAGGCGATGTTTCAAAAGAAGAAGACATTACCGCGATGGTGAATGCGGTTGTCGATAAATTTGGCAGCCTTGACATTTTGATCAACAACGCTGGCATTCAGGAAGACTGCCCATCTCATGAGCTTTCTGCAAACGATTTTGACAATGTGCTGTCTGTTAATCTTCGTGGAGCTTTTTTGTGTGCTCGCGAAACAATCAAGCATTTACTCAGTCAAAACCGCTCTGGTGTCATTATTAACATCTCTAGTGTTCACGAAATCATTCCCCGACCGTTATATTTAAGCTATTCCGTGAGCAAGGGAGGCATGGAAAATCTCACGAAAACGCTGGCACTGGAATATGCCGATCGCAACATTCGGGTAAACGCGATCGCGCCGGGTGCCACCGTTACCCCTATCAACCAGGAGTGGGTAGACGACCCAGAAAAGCAAAAAGTTGTTGAAAGCCACATTCCCATGAAACGAGCAGGTGAGTCAGCAGAAATGGCTGCCGCCGTTGCCTTTCTCGCCTCCGACGAAGCATCGTACATCACCGGACAGACCCTATTCATCGATGGCGGACTCACCCTTTACGCCGACTTTCGAGAACCGTGGTCTGCCTAGTTAGACCCTGCAAAAGCCCAGATTTAGAAGATGCAATCATGCCTGACGGAACAATTAGACAACGCTAACAACCTGATTTCCTGCTAGGAGCCAAAGCCATGACCGCAGAAGAAAACCGGCTAGAAGACGATCGCACCCGCAAAGCCTACTGGCGCAGATGGGGACCTTATTTGAGTGAGCGGCAGTGGGGAACAGTTCGAGAAGATTACAGCCCAGACGGCTCAGCATGGGATTATTTGCCCCACGACCATGCGCGATCGCGCGCTTACCGTTGGGGCGAAGATGGCATCGCCGGAATTTCAGATAATCATCAACGTTTATGCTTTGCGATCGCGCTTTGGAATGGTGAAGATCCGATCCTTAAAGAACGACTGTTTGGGCTGAGTGGTCCCGAAGGCAACCATGGTGAGGATGTTAAAGAATGTTATTTCTATCTTGACAACACGCCCAGTCACGCCTACATGAAATATCTCTACAAATATCCGCAGCAGGCGTTTCCGTACGATCGCATTGTGAAAGAAAATCAACAACGCGGTTATCATGAGCCAGAATTTGAATTAATTAACACTGAAATCTTCAAAAATAACCACTATTTTGATGTTTACGTAGAATACGCTAAGAACACCGATGAAGATATTCTAATCAAGGTCAAAGTTATAAATCATTCCACAGAAACGAAAACGCTACACTTGCTACCAACTCTATGGTTTCGTAATACGTGGTCATGGGATAAAGCAAGCAACAAACCAATTTTGCATCAACAGCAAGGTAATGATTCAGTCAGCCAAATCCATGCATCTCATGCAATGCTAGGAGATCGCTGGCTATATTGCCAAAAAAGTAAAGCGCTCCTATTCACCGAAAATGAAACCAACCACGATCGATTGTATGGCACTCAAAACGCATCGCCCTACGTCAAAGATGGAATCGATCGCTACATTGTGCATGGGCAGCGCGAAGCAGTTAACCCCGAACACACAGGCACGAAAGCCTCTGCCCATTATGAGCTAACCTTAGAGCCTCACCAAACCCAAACCGTTTGCCTGCGGTTAAGCAACATTGAAAATTTAGCAGACCCGCTAGGCGCAAAATTTGACCAAACTTTCAGCGATCGCCAACAAGAAGCAGACGAATTTTACCAGCGTATTACCCCAATGTCTTTGCCAGATGATTTACGCAATGTTCAACGGCAAGCATTTGCAGGATTGCTATGGACAAAGCAGTATTACCATTACGTGATCGAAGACTGGCTCAAGGGCGACTCAAATCAACCCAAACCCCAGCGCCACAGCCCGCGCAACCAAGAGTGGATTCATCTGTTTAACGATGACATCATTTCCATGCCCGACAAATGGGAATTCCCCTGGTTTGCTGCCTGGGATTTAGCGTTTCATTGCGTTCCCTTGGCAATGATTGATCCCAACTTTGCTAAACGGCAATTAGATCGCCTGACCCGCGAATGGTACATGCATCCCAACGGGCAATTACCTGCTTACGAATGGCATTTTAGTGATGTCAATCCGCCTGTTCATGCGTGGGGAGCTTGGCGGGTTTATCAGATCGAAAAGTCGCTCTATGGGCGCGCCGACACAGATTTTCTAGAACGAGTGTTCCAGAAACTATTGCTCAATTTTACTTGGTGGGTCAACCGCAAAGATCATAACGGAAACAACGTTTTTGAGGGCGGTTTTCTAGGATTGGACAATATTGGCATCTTCGATCGCAGTTCAAAACTGCCTACAGGCGGCTATCTAGAACAATCTGACGGGACAAGTTGGATGGGCATGTATTGCCTCAACATGCTGGCGATCGCACTAGAGTTAGCCAAAACAAACCCCACATACGAAGACATTGCCAGCAAATTTTTCGAGCATTTCCTGTACATTGCAGATGCTACTAACCACATTGGTGATAACAACGTTTCGCTTTGGGATGACGTAGATCAGTTTTACTATGATGTGTTGCATTTACCCAACGGCGATTGGCATCGATTAAAAGTGCGATCGATGGTGGGATTAGTGCCTTTATTTGCGGTTGAAATTTTAGATCCTTCCGTGTTGGATCAATTTGCTGGATTCAAAAAACGGTTTGAGTGGTTTATCAAAAACCGTCCCAATTTGCAGCGCAATATTGCCTCTCTAGAAACGGCTGGAAACCAGGCACAGCGGTTGTTAGCAATCGTCAGCCCTACCGAGCGACTCAGACCCATTTTGCAGCGATTGCTCGACGAATCCGAATTTCTAAGCCCCTACGGCATTCGATCGGTATCCAAATTTCATGCCAAGCATCCCTACACGTTTAACGTCGATGGGCAACACCATCAAGTCGCGTACGAGCCTGGAGAATCGACCAGTGGCATGTTTGGCGGCAACTCAAACTGGCGCGGTCCGATCTGGTTTCCGATGAATTTTCTGATCATTGAGTCATTGCAGAAGCTTCATCGCTACGTGGGAGGCGATCTTAAAGTCGAGTGCCCAACCGGATCAGGACACTGGATGACCTTAGAAGCCGTCTCGATCGAGCTAGCGCGCCGACTCACGAGCATCTTTGAGCAAAAAGATGGCACTCGCCCGGTGCACGACAACCAGACCTTATTTCAAACCGATCCCCACTGGCGCGATTTGCTGCTGTTTTATGAATACTTCAACGGGGATACCGGGGCTGGGCTTGGGGCAAACCACCAAACCGGATGGACAGGCTTAGTGGCAACCCTAATTCACCACTGTGCTGCCTGCAACCAACAAAGCGCTACGCTATCTGAAACGTCTTCGGAATTAATTTCTTCAACACTACGATGAACGCCAATCAACCTTTAGCAGATTCCCTCCGAGATGCGATCGCACTCCACAACAAAGCCATCTTTTACTATCGCGGAAAACCTGTGGGCACGGTTGCTGCCCAAGATCCATCTATAGATGCGCTCAACTACGATCAGTGTTTTATCCGCGATTTTGTGCCGTCGGCATTGGTCTTCCTGATGCAAGGTGACGCCGAAATTGTACACAATTTTCTCACCGTTACCCTAGAACTCCAGAGCCACGACAAAGAAATGGATTGCTTTCAGCCAGGGCCAGGGCTGATGCCTGCCAGTTTCAAAGTCATTCACAAAGACGGTGAAGAACAGCTAGAAGCCGACTTTGGAGAAGCCGCGATCGCACGGGTTCCCCCAGTCGATTCGTGTCTTTGGTGGCTGATTTTGCTGCGATCGTACAGCCAAGCCACCGGAGACCTTTCCCTCGCCCATCAACCCGATTTTCAAGCAGGCATCAAACTGATTCTCGACCTGTGCCTTGCCCATCGGTTCTCAATGTACCCAACTTTGTTGGTGCCTGATGGGGCATTTATGATCGATCGGCGCATGGGCGTGTATGGGCATCCGCTCGAAGTGCAAGTGCTATTTTATGCCGCGCTCCGATCCTCGCGAGAATTGCTCTTAACAGATGCAAAAAGCGACCGCTATTTCACGATGATCGATCAACGTTTGGGCGCGCTGCTCTATCACGTTCGAGAATATTATTGGCTAGATCTCAAACGCTTAAATGAAATCTATCGCTTCCAAACCGACGAATACGGCGAAAATATTGCCAACAAATTTAACATTCACCCTGCCTCTATTCCCCCCTGGCTAATCGAATGGCTACCCGAAACCGGAGGCTATTTAGCAGGCAATTTAGGACCAGGACAAATGGATTTTCGCTTTTTTGCAGCCGGAAATCTCCTCGCGATCGTCTATTCCTTAGCCAGCGATCGCGAGTCACACAGCATTATGGATTTGTTTGAGCATCGCACATCAGATCTCATCGGCTATATGCCCGCTAAACTCTGCTTTCCTGCGGTTGAAGGCGAAGAATGGCGATCGCTAACAGGCTGCGATCCTAAAAATACACCATGGTCTTACCATAACGGCGGCAACTGGGCAATGCTGCTGTGGATGTTTGTTGCGGCTGCTCAGAAAACAGGTCGAACGGAACTCGCGCAACGGGCAATCGATCTCGCCCAACATCAACTCATTCAAGACAACTTTCCAGAATACTATGATGGAAAGAATGGTCGGCTGATTGGTAAAGAATCCAGAACCCATCAAACCTGGAGCATCGCAGCCTTGATTGCGGCTCAAGAACTCATGAAATCTCCAGAGCATTCAAAATGGATAGGATTTGGAGAGAGCATGGAATACTCTGGCTGTCGCTTTTAACAACAGATTAGTCAATAAACTAAGTAACAGAAGCCTTGCATATTAACGTGAGTTCGACGGATTAAAAGATGGCAGGAGGGAGAGCAGGCAAGCCTTTTGGCTGCAAGTCGAGCGAGGG